>DASYUH010000039.1 GCA_036001465.1 Candidatus Polarisedimenticolia bacterium | reverse complement strand
GGTGGTGCTGACGCCGTCCACCAGCGTGATGACGTCGGTATCTCGGGCGCCGTGGATGTTGGGGTTGCCGTCGCCGTCGGTGTCGGTGACCCCCGGCGCCAGGGACAGGATGTCCTGGTAGTTGCGCCCCAGGATCGGCAGGGCGTCGATGAACTCCGCCGTAAGCCGCGTCTGCGTCGTGGTAACTTCCAGGTTGACGATCTGCGGCCGGGCTCGCACCTCGATCCGCTCGCGGAACGGCGTACCGGGCTGCAGGGTGATGCGGAGCGCCGTCGCCTGGCCCCCCTTGATCTCGACCTCCGAGAAATCCATCGTCGCGAACCCGGGGAAGGTGGCGCGGACGAAGTAGTCCCGCGCGGCGGGCAGCGAGCCGACCTGGAACGACCCGGTGCTGTCCGTGACCGCCCCGCGCCCCGAGATCCCCTGGCTGCTGCTCGAGGCCACGATGGAGACGCCGGCAAGCGGCGTCCCCTTCTCGTCGGTGGTCAGGCCCCGCAGGGTGCCCGTGGTCTGGGCCAGGAGAAGGGACGGGCCGAACAGGGTCAGAATCGCACACAGAATGGGCTCGCGGCGCACACGACTCATTGGCCTGCGGTCCCTCCGTGATGTGGCCGTCATTCTACACCTCAGGGCCCTCCCGGAATGACGATTTTGGCTTTCCGCGGGTCTCGAACCGCGCCGGGAAGAATCGGGCAACTCCGTTGACCTGCAATGGTTTATGACATATATTCTGGGGCACGAAAGTCACGAGGGGACGGGGTGAGAGCCATCCGCTCGACGATTGCGGCTGTTATGTTGCTTCTCCCGCTCGCGCCGCCAGGCGCGGGCGCGGCGGACGACCGCGATATCTTTCTCAGCGCTCTCCCGGGGAGGAATCTCAACGGGCCGGCGGATCTCGCCGGTGCGGCGCCCCGCGGGGCGGGAGAGGCCCTGTCGATCCTGGCCGGCGTCGAGGCCCTGCCGGTGTCCTGCGGCACTCCCCTGGTGCGCAACCTGGCCTCGCCCGGCGTCTCCCTCGTGTCCGACGCGGCCCGCCTCGCCGTGGTCCGCCGTCCGGCGCTCGAATCGGAGCGGGTCGCACTCACCCAGGACGGGGCGTTCGCGTTGCACTACCCTGGAGCTGCGCGATCCTCGGGCCTGATGTCGGTGGACCGGGATCGCAACGGAAACCCGGATCTGGTCGATCGGATCGTCGAGGCTCTCCTGGCGTCACGCTCCCTCCTGGTCACGCGGCTCGGCTACCCGGCGCCTCTTCCCGAAGGGGAGCGGCTGGACGTCTACCTGGCCGAACTGGGGCATGGCCTCGAAGGGTTTGCGGTACCGGCGGGGACCGAGTCGGCGCCGTTCGTCCTCCTGGACGCGGGGCTCGGCTCCGACAGGGTGATGCCGGCGACCCTCCACCAGCTGGCCCATCTGTCGCTCCTGTCCCTCGCGCCGCGCGCCCCACTGTGGTGGGACGAGGCGGGCGCGGCCTTTCTCTCCCTGACGGCCACCGGCGATCTGAAGGCCCACGAGACGGCCCTCAGGGCCCGGATCCAGGCGCGCGGGCGTGGCCTTGCCGCGGACGGCCTGATGTCCATGGAAGGGGCCCTGCTCTGGCCCCTGTTCCTGTCGGAGAGCACTGGGGACCCGGCGACCGTCCGTCTCGTCTGGGAGGACATGGCGACCCAGGGCGTCGATCCTCTGGCCGCGACCGAACAGGTGCTCAAACGCCACGCGCGCTCCCTGGCGGAGGCCCATCGCGAGTTTGCCGCATGGAACCTGTTCACCGGCGAGCGGGACGACGGCCAGCACTACAGCTTCGGCCGCGCTCTCCCGGCCGCCCCCCTCGTGCCCATGGGCCCCGAGACCCCGTTCCAGGTCGAGCCGGTCGATCCGATCGAGCCCCTAGGGGCGGCGGCCTACCGGGTGCCGGGCGATGGGCGGCGCGGCAGCCTCGATCTGGAGATCACGGCCGAGGGGGGACGTCCTGCGGCCGACCTGCTCATCTTCTACCACGGGGGACCGGCCCAGCCCCTGCTGGCCCAGGTGGAGTTCGATCCGGCCGGCATCGGACGCATCTCGCTCCCTTCGGCCGACGTCCGCGAGACCTGGGTGGTCCTGCGCAACGATGCTCTTCCCGGCGCGGGCGGGGACACGCATTTCGTCCTGCGCGGCTCAAGCGATCCGTACGCGCCGTACGACCTGGCGTCGTTCACCGCGTCCGGTTCCTCCGTCTCGATCCTCCTCGACTGGACGACGGCCTCGGAGAAGAACCTCGCCGCCTGGAACATCTACCGCGCCGAGACTCCCGCGGGGCCGTTCACCCGGCTGAACTCCGTCGCCGTCCCGGCGATCGGAGACAGCGCGACCGACACCGGTTACATCTTCCTGGACGACTACGTTCGCGGCGGCAGGCGCTATTACTACGTGCTCGAGGGGCTCACCCGTGACGGGCTCCCGCAGCGCTCGCACGTGGTCAGCGGGCGGATCGAACCCTCTGGCTAGGGGGCTGTCCGGCGATTCGGCCGGCTCCCGGGCGGATCGTCAGCGCGCCCTGGGAGCCGTTTTCCCTTCCCCTGCTCCAGCGTGACGAACCGATCGACAGGCCCCGGAGCGAAGCTCTCGGTGAACCCGTGCCGGCCGGGCCAGCGAACCACGATCGCGTCGATCGCCGTCCCGGATCCGAGGCCGAAGTGGAGCCGGCGATCCCCCTGAGAGAGGTAGGAGGAGGCGGTGCGCGCGTAGCGAACCTGCCGGACGCCCCCCGCCTCGAGCGCGACCCATGCCCCGACCGCGTCCCGGTTCGGCGCCGCGCCGTCCAGAGTGACCGTGATCCAGTGTCGCTTTGGCGCCCCCGCATGGCGCAGCAAGACGGCCGGACCGTTGTTCTGCGTCATGAGGATGTCCAGATCGCCGTCGTCGTCGAAGTCGAACGGCACGGCGCCCCGGGCCACGTGGCGCCGGCCGAGCGGCGCCCCCTCCGGGTAGGCCAGGCGGTCGAACCGGCCGTCCCCGAGATTGCGATAGAGGGCGGCCTTCATCTGAAAGGTGATCGTGTCGCTGTAGAGTTCGATGTTGTCGATGATGTGTCCATTGGCGACGAAGACGTCCTGGTCGCCGTCCTGGTCCATGTCGAAGAAAAACGTCCCGAACCCGAGGTCCAGAAGCGACGGGGCGCCCAGGCCCGACGCGAACGTCCGGTCGGAGAACAGGCCGTTGCCGTCGTTGTGGTACAGCTCGTTGGTCTCCTCCGAGAGATTGGTGACGAAGAGGTCGAGCCGGCCGTCGTTGTCGTAATCGGCCATGTCGGTCCCCATGCCGGCCTGCGGGATGCCATCCTCGGAGAGGGCCACGCCGACCAGGCCGGCCACCTCCTCGAAGGTCCCGTTTCCCCGGTTGCGCCACAGGAAGTTCGGCGTGTCGTCGTTGGCGACGTAGATGTCCTGGTCGCCGTCGCCGTCGTAATCGCCCCACACCACTCCCAGGCCCTTGCCGGTGCCGTCCGCGATGCCGGCAGCGGACGTGGCGTCCTCGAACGTGCCGTCGCCACGGTTGCGATAGAACGCATCCGGCTGCGGGTCGAAATTGCGCGGATGGCAGACGGTGCGCCACCCGGGCCGGTTCTCACCGCAGTAAAGATTGTTGTTCTCGTCGAACTCGACGTAGGCGGCGACGTAGAGATCGAGGTCCCCGTCGGCGTCCGCGTCGGCCAGGGAGGCGCTGGTGCTCCACCGCCCGTTGCCGACGCCCGCCCGTTCCGACACGTCGGAAAACGTGCCGTCTCCGTTGTTCCTGTACAAGACGTTCGGGCCGTAGTAGGTCACGTACAGGTCCCGATCGCCGTCGCCGTCGATATCGCCGGCCACGCATCCGAAGCCGTACCGATCCGGGCCCCCGACCCCCGCCTTCGACGTGACCTCCTCGAACCGGCCGCCGCCCAGGTTGCGGTACAGGGCCGAGCGCAGCGTCGCCTTGGGGGTGTACCCCGGCAGGCGGCCGCTCTGGACGAAGTAGACGTCCTGCCGCGAATCGCCGTCGTAGTCGAAGACACAGACACCGGAGCCGAGCGTCTCGAGAATGTACTTCTGCCCCGTCGCCCCGTTCACGTGGACGAAGCCGAGCCCGGCCTCCGAGGTCGCGTCCTCGAACGGAGCGTCGATCGGCTGGCCCGCGCTCGCGGCCGTCGCCCCCGCGGCGGAGGGACCCGCTCCGGGCGGGGCCGCGGGAGGCGAGCCGCGCGTGTCGCAGGCGGAGCACAGGACGAGCGCGGCGCAGGCGAGAAGCGCGGCGTCGCGGGATCCCGTCACGGCGCGCGCTCCGGCTGCACGTCGAGCGCGGAGCCCTGCGAGCGCGCGCGCAGGCCGTCGAAGATCTTCATCTCCTCCCGGTAGCGGTCCGCCTCCCCTCGCGCCATGTAGATGCCGGCAAGGTAGTAGTGCGGCTCGGCGAACTCGGGATTGGCGGCGATCGCCTTCTCGAGCGAGGCGATCGCCTCGTCCAGGCGATTGGCCAGGGCGTGCAGCCGCCCCATCTCTGCGAGCGCCCTCTCGTTGCGGGGATCGAGCGCCAGGCACCGATCCAGCGCGCTCCTGGCCTCGTCCGGCCTGCCGAGAGCGAGAAGGGTCGATCCCAGGTGCAGGTATACCTGAGGATCGTTGGGGTCTTCGCGGGCGATCGCCTGGAACTCGGCAAGCGCCGCCCCATAGTCTTCCCGGTTGAACGCCTCGACGCCCTTGATCCGGTGATCGCGGACCCGCTCCTCGACGTGGAGCCGCGATAGGGCCTGTTGCTGAGCCCGGCGCCAGCGCCCCGCCTCCGCCGTCTGACCGAGTCGGGTCGTGAGCGTGACCAGGTGGCTGATCGCGCCCGGATGGGCCGGGGCGATGGCCTGGACGCGGCGCATTTCCTCGGCGGCCTCGGCGATGGCCCCGCGCCTCTCGAGCGCCAGGCCCAGGACGTAATGGGCCTCGGCGCTGCCCGGCTGGCCCGCGATGACCGACCGCGCTCCGGCCTCCCCCTCCGCGATGCGCCCGAGACGCACATCGAGCAGCGCCCCCTTCAACCGGGCGGTCAGGTTGCCCGGCTCCCGCCGCTCCGCCTCGGCGAGCAGGGCCCGCGCCTCGTCATAACGGCCGGTGTCGATGCAGACCGCCGCCAGGCCGAGGCGCGCCCCGAGGGCGGCCGGAGCAACCCGCAGCGCGGCGCGAAAGCTCTCCTCCGCCTGCTTGAAGCGATCGGTGCGGGCATAGATCGAGCCGAGTGCTTCGAGGATTCGGTGGTCGTCCGGCGCCCGCTTCAATGCGCCTGCCAGGTGCGGCTCGGCCCCCTTGAGGTCCCCCCGCTGGTAGAGCTTCAGGCCGGTCTCCAGGGATGCCGCCGGGAGCGCCTCACCCGGGGCGCCGGGGTTCCCCGCCCCGGTGGTGCCGGGCTCCCGGGCGGGGCCGCACGATGACGCGCCGACCGCCGCGAGGAGCCACACCGCGGGCCACCCCGCGATCCTTCGCCGCGCCCCGGGGCGACCCGACGGCCATCCCACGGCGATTCCGGGCACACGATGGGCTGGCATCCGAATCATTCTAGCGGAAAGAGAAATACGGCACGATCGCGGCGCCTCGCACCGGGCCCCACGGCGTCCGGACCGCGACCCGGCCCACACCCTGAACCGGCTCGCAGGCGATGGTTGACAACCGGCCCCGCAGACCGTATTAGGAAAACGATCGCGCTCACCGGCGTTTCACGACGTGCAGACGTCCTTCCGTGCGAGGAGCCGGCCCGGCACTCGGACTGGCTCCCAGGAGGATCACATGAGCCGCAGCCATCTCCGCCCGATCCGCCGGGCCCTCGCGGCCGGTTGGCCGCTCGCCTTCCTCCTGGCCGCGCCGGTCCTTCTCAGCTGGGCGGCCCGGGGCGGGCGGCCGGATCCGACCCGGGCGGGGCATTCCCGGATGGACGAGACCGCGAGCCCGAAGTGGCTCCGCACGCACCCGCCCCTGAACGCGACGGCGCGGCCCGAGGGGCTGACGCCGTTCGGCAAAGGGTTCAAGGCGGCCGAGGCGCGCGATCCGCGCGGGCTGATCTCCACGAACATCGGCCATATCAATCTGAAGAAGAACGACGCCCTGAACCGCGTCCCGGCCGAGTTCCGGGCGTCCGGACCGGGCGTCCGGGCCAACGGC
>DASYUH010000038.1 GCA_036001465.1 Candidatus Polarisedimenticolia bacterium | reverse complement strand
TCGAACTCCTGGTTCCTCTATGGCTTCGCCTTCGCCCGGGAGAGACGCCGGGGAACCATGAGCCCCATCCAGAAGAAGCGCCGCGCCCGGCTCGAGAGACTCTACGGCCGCCCCCCGCACGGCGCGGTCACGGCCGCGTTTCGCTCGCTGCTCCGGGCGCTGCCTCCAGCCCGGGGCCGACTGCGCATCGTCGCCGACGACGACCCGGCGATACGGCGCGCCGCAGACGCGCTCCCGTACGTGCATCTGAGCGCCTACCCCAACCCGGTGCGTGGCCCCAAGGGCAGCCCCCGCACGCGCGAGGCCCGCCAACGGGACCGGGCGATGTTCCCGAATGACCAGCTGCACCGCTTCCTGCGACACAGCGAGGCCGCGCACCGGCGCGAGACCATCGCCTTCGGCCGCAGCTACAACGGCCTGGTCGAGCGACTCGCCCTGTTCATGGTGTGGCGCAACCTGGTGCAGGCCCGCTCGGAGCGCCATCCCAGAGACGGCACCACGGCCATGCGCCTCCGGCTCACCAACCGGCCCTGGGGCTGGCCACAGGTGCTGGCGGAGCGGCTGCATCCCGTCCGAGTGCAGGCGGGCGAGAATGTGATGGGACTCTATCGCAGGGAACTCGTCATCCCCTCCCTGCCGAACGAGCAGCGTCACGCACTATTACGCGCCCACTGACGCCGCCCATCGCGGGGGGCGGTCACTCGGCTTCTGCGTCTTTCCACACTCTGAGCGCCACTATGGGCAGCCGCCGGAGGACGGAGTTCCGATCCGGCCGTCGGTCGACACCGTGTAGCTCCCGGGGACTCCCCCCACGATCGGCCGGACCAGGTAGAAGAACACGTCGTTGGGGCCCGGGTCGATCGTGTCCGGGTAGTTGGCGGTGTCCGAATCGGCGATGTCGTTGGCCAGGCAGACGACGGGGCCGAGGTCGACGCCGCCCCCCGCCGGATGGATCGACGGGGTGCGGCCTCGGATGACATCGAACAGGGCGCCCGGCTTGAGCCCCCAGCGCACGACCGTCTGCGACCCGCCGATCACGTCGATCACCTGCAACGGATCGCCTGAGACCGACTGGTTGAGCAGGATCGTCAGGGTGTCCGAGAAGCTGTCGGCCACCGCGATGTCCGGCTTCGAGTCCTGGTTGAAATCGGCGACCGCCAGACCGACAGGAAGGTCGCGCGTGCCGTAGCTGCCGGCATCGGTGAAATGGCCGGTGCCGTCCCCCAGAAGCAGCGTGACGTTGTTGGCGTCGGCGTTCCCCACGGCGACGTCGAGCCGCCCGTCGAGATTGAAGTCGGCGACGGCCAGGGCGACGGGGGACAGCCCGACCTGGACCTCGATGCTCGGGGGAGGCGGCGCGCCTCTCAGGACGATCGTGATGCTGCCGGCGCCGGTGTTGGCGACCACCAGATCGAGGTCGCCGTCGCCGTCCACGTCGCCGCTCGCGATCCCCATCGGCGTGGGCCCGACCGGGTACGACACCGGCGTCCCGGACACCCCGCCGACGCCGTCGGCGATCGCCACGGCGCAGGTGTTCGTCAGGCTGAAGGCGATCGCCGCATCCTGGAACGCATCCGTGTTGAGGTGGCCGAGCACGATGTCCGACGGCTTCGACGCGAGGGTGGTGCAGACCGAGTTGCCGAAGGCGCTCGGTCCGGAGGCTCCGGTTCCGCGGCGCGTGCACATCTGGTTCGACGTTTCGCAGACGACCGCCAGGTCCGGGAACAGATCCCCCGAGATGTCGCCCGACGCCAAGGCCACCGTCCCGATGCAGCCGGTCGTGAAATTGGTGCGACTCAGGGACGTGCCGTTGTTGGCCAGGTAGCTGACCGAATCGCCGGCGTTGTTCGCCGTCGCCAGATCCGGGATGCCGTCGCGGTTGAAGTCGTCGGCCACGATCGAATAGGGCGTCGTGCCGGTCGCCGCGCTCGGTCCGGCCGTCGGGAAGCCTCCCAGGCCGTCGCCGAGATAGGTCGTGACCGTGTTCGAGCTCTGGTTGGCGGAGGCGACGTCCGCCTTGCCGTCCCGGTTCAGGTCGGCCGCGGCCACCCCCTGGGGGAAGGAGCCCACCGGGAGGGCGACCTTGGCCCCCAGCAGAAAGGAGCTCCCGGTGGTGTTCTGCAGGACCGAAATGGTGTTCGCCGTCAGGTTCACCGTGACGGCATCCATCTGGCCGTCGAGGTTGAAGTCTCCGACCGCGGCGGTGTTGGGGGCCGGCCCCGTGTTCACCAGGGGTTGCGCGCTGAAGCCCCCCGCGCCGTTGCCGAGATAAAGGACCGCCTGGCCGACGCCGCTCACCTTGGACAGGGTCACGAGGAAATCGGTCTTGAGATCATTGTTGAAGTCGGCCGCCACGGTCCCCCGCGGCCCGAAGCCGGGGGAGAGCGTGCTCGGCGACCCGAATCCTCCCGCGGCGTTGCCGAGAAAGACCGACAGCGTGTCGGCGGTGAAGTTGCAGACCACGATGTCGGAGTTGCCGTCGCCGTTGAAATCGGCGACGGTCATCCCCTGCGGCGCCGTCCCGGTGGTCAGGGTGGCGTTCAGCGTGAACTGCCCGTTCCCGGCCCCCCTCCAGATCTGAATGGCGTTGGAGCCGTTGTTGACGACCGCCAGGTCGGCCCGGGTGTCGTGGTTGAAATCGGCCGTCACCACCTGCTTGGGATTGGCGGCGGTCGTGTACTCCAGCGGAGCGCCGAAGTGCCCGGTGCCGTCTCCCAGGACGATCGCCAGGACCCCCAGGGCTCCCGAGGCGATCGCGACGTCGACCTTCCCGTCACCGTTCCAGTCCCCCACGGCCAGCCCGCTCGGCGTGATCGGGAAGATCGACGTGTTGATGGCCGGAGCGAAGTTGCCGTTCCCGTCCCCCAGGTTCACGGAGATGTCCTGGCTGCGCAGATTGCAGGTGATCAGATCGGGGAAGGTGTCGCCGTTGGTGTCGGCGAAGGCCGTACCCGAGGGGAGCGATCCGGTCGGCAGCTCCAGGAGCTTCTCGAAGGTCCCGTCCCCGAAGCCTTTCAGGAGACCAATGCCGTCGCTCTGCTGATCGACGGTGACGATGTCGAGGAGGACGTCGCCGTCGAAGTCGACGGCGATGGCGCCGACCGGCTGCCTGCCGACCCCGATGTCGCGCCTGGATTTCAGCGACCCCTGGGCGAAGGCGGGCGTCGGCACCGCCCCGACGGCCAGGAGCAGCGCGGTGATTGTGGAAACCCAAGGACGCAGGAAATTACCCTCGTGCCCTCTACGTTCCATCGAGCGGCGCCTCGACCTCACGTGGTCCAGAGTCGGTGGAATGGGGCAAAGTCCGTAGTGCGAACTCTTTACATACGACATACAGGGCTGATGTCAAGCAGAACTCGGCGTCATGTCGCGGGCGATATGACCATCGCCCCCCGCATGTGCCGCGGTGCTATTAATGCAGGTGGGGGGACGTGGCGGAGAGGGTGGGATTCGAACCCACGGTGAGGTTTCCCCCACACACGCTTTCCAAGCGTGCTCCTTCAGCCACTCGGACACCTCTCCGCGGAAGGCGCGCTCGACCGGGCTGTCGGAATTCCGGCGGATGATAGACCGCCCGGCGAGGGGAGTCAACGCGAGTCCGGAGAGGCGGGTCCGGACAGGGTGTCCGGCGCCCCGCCGTGAGGGCTTGCCATGCGGCCGTCTTCGGGGGATGATCGTGGCCTGTCCCAGGAGCAACAGGGAAGCCACAATGGTCGTACTCGATTCGTGCCGGGCCGCGGTCCCGGTCCTGGTCCTAGCCACCGGCCTCGCCTGCGCCGCCTGCTCTGTCGATAGCGTGGCGACCGGGCAGACGGCGGCACCCGACCACCGTGAGGAGAGAGACATGAAGACGTTCACCAAGCCACCCGATGCCGAGCTCAAGAAGCGCCTCACGCCGGAGCAGTACCAGGTCACGCAGCACGAGGCGACCGAGCCGGCGTTCCGCAACGAGTACTGGGACAACCACGAGGCCGGCATCTACGTCGACGTGGTCTCCGGCGAGCCCCTCTTTTCGTCCCTCGACAAGTTCGAATCCGGCACCGGCTGGCCCAGCTTCACCCGGCCCCTCGAGCCCGAAAACGTCACGACCAAGGAGGACCGCCTGCTCTGGATGAAGCGCACCGAGGTGCGCTCGAAGCACGCCGACTCGCATCTGGGGCACGTGTTCGACGACGGGCCGAAGCCGACCGGCCAGCGCTACTGCATGAACTCGGCGGCGCTTCGCTTCATTCCGGTCGACCGGCTCGAGGCGGAGGGGTACGGCCAGTACCTGGCGCTGTTCGGCAAGGCGCCCGGCGAGAAGGGTGCGGCCGGGACGTCGAAGCCGGACGGCAAGCCGGGTTCGGCCGGCGGGGCGAGCCCCGCTTCGGACAAGCGCACCGCCAGCGACTCCATCGCGAAGCGCGAGATCGCCATCCTCGCCGGCGGCTGCTTCTGGGGGGTCGAGGAGATCCTGCGAGCCATCCCCGGCGTCTACGAGATCGACGCTGGCTACACCGGCGGCAACCTGTCGAACCCGACCTACGAGGACGTCCACACCGGCGGGACCGGCCACGCCGAGGCGGTGCGGGTGATCTTCGATCCGGCGAAGGTGTCGTACGAGGAGCTCCTCGGCTGGTTCTTCCGCCTGCACGACCCGACGACCCTCAACCGGCAGGGGAACGACATCGGCACGCAGTACCGCTCGGCCATCTTCTACCTGGACGACAGGCAGAAACGGATCGCCGAGCAGGTGAAGGCGAAGGTGGACGCCTCCGGCAAGTGGAAGCGGCCGCTCACCACCGAGATCGTCCCCGCCACGGAGTTCTGGATGGCGGAAGACTACCACCAGGACTATCTGCAGAAAAACCCCGGCGGCTACACCTGCCACTTCCTCCGGGACTGAAAAAGCACGCGGGTCCTCTCGGAACGCGACCCTGGTCGAGAAATTTTCGCGGCCGGACGGCGCGCCGGTCAACGGTTCTCGCGCCGCCCCTCTCGACGTTCGCCAGCGAACGCTCGCGGGGCGGAGGCTTGCCGGACGGTGGTCGCCGACGCACATCTTTTCCACAGACTCGCCCACAGGCTTAAGTGGTAGAAAGCTCAGGATGTTGTGGAACAACTGTGGACAGCCCCAACATTTTGTGTTCAGCCCTTGACACGACCTCGACCGCTGGCTATTCTGCGAACATTGCGGCCGAGGCGTGTTTTGTGACCGCGAGAGGCAGTGCTGGAGCCCCGGCCGGAAGTCGCGCGACCCCATCCGTGAGACGGTGGCCGTGCTCGTTTCCGAGATGGGTCTTCTCTCGGCAGGAGCCCCGTCGTCACTAAATTTTGGGGGTGGGAGGGGGCGGCGAAGGCAGTCCAATCGTCGGTCGGGAACCACAGGATGGCCCGACCTTTTACTTGAGGCGCTGACCGATGAAGAAGGAATCCGAGCTCAGGGAGCGGGGGGCCGAGAAGACTTCACGGGAGAACCGTAAGACACAGGTCCGCGCCTCGTCCGGCTATGCAGGACCGCTGACGCTCAGGAAGGCAGCCGAGGGGCTGACCCTCGAGCGCTACTTCACCCGCCCCGGTGTAGACCCGTTCGACGAGGTCGAGTGGGAAATCCGCCCCGCGGTCATCGGCAGCGAGAAGGGCGAAATCGTCTTCGAGCAGAAGGACGTCGAGGTCCCGAAGTTCTGGTCGCAGACCGCCACCAACGTCGTCGCCTCGAAGTACTTCCGCGGCACCCTGGGGACCCCCGAGCGCGAGCGCAGCGTCAAGCAGCTCATCGGCCGCGTGGTGCGCACCATCGGCGTCTGGGGGCGCGCCCAGGGCTACTTCGGCACCGAGGCGGACGCCCAGACGTTCGAGGCCGAGCTCAAGCACTTGCTGGTCTATCAGAAGATGTCGTTCAACTCGCCGGTCTGGTTCAATGTTGGGGTGGAGATGCCCCACCCTCAGGCTTCGGCGTGTTTCATCAACTCCGTCGAAGACACCATGGACTCGATTCTCACTCTTGCGAAGACCGAGGGGATGCTCTTCAAGTACGGCTCGGGCACCGGCTCGAACCTGTCTCCCATCCGGTCTTCAAAGGAGCTCCTGGCCGGCGGCGGCACCGCCTCCGGGCCGGTGTCGTTCATGAAGGGCTACGACGCCTTCGCCGGCGTCATCAAGAGCGGAGGCAAGACCCGCCGCGCCGCCAAGATGGTCATCCTGAACATCGACCACCCCGACATCGTCGAGTTCATCAAGTGCAAGCAGGAGGAAGAGAAGAAGGCCTGGGCCCTGATCGACGCCGGATACTCCTCGGCGCTCGACGGCCCGGCGTACGGATCTGTCTTCTTCCAGAACTCGAACAACTCGGTCCGCGTCACCGACGACTTTATGAAAGCGATCGAAACCGACGCCGACTGGTGGACCCGCCGGGTGACGAACGGCGAGCCGTTCGAGTCGTTCAAGGCGCGCGACCTGATGAAGATGATGGCCGAGGCCACCTGGCAGTGCGGCGACCCCGGCATGCAGTTCGACACGACCATCAACGATTGGCATCCCGTACCGAACAGTGGGCGCATCAATGCCAGCAATCCCTGCTCCGAATTCATGCACCTCGACGACACCGCCTGCAACCTGGCCTCGCTCAACCTGATGAAGCTGGCGAATGACCAGGGAGAACTCGACGTCACCGCGTACAAGAAGGCGATCGAGACGACCATCCTGGCGCAAGAGATCCTGGTCGACAACGCCTCGTACCCGACGCAGAAGATCGCCGACAACTCGCACAACTTCCGGCCGCTCGGGCTGGGGTACGCCAACGTCGGGGCGCTCCTGATGTCCCGCGGCCTGGCGTACGACTCGGACGCGGGGCGCGACTACGCCGCGGCCATCACGGCGGTTTTGACCGGCCAGGCGTACGTCGAGTCGGCGCGCATCGCGGGGATCATGGGGCCGTTCAATGGCTACGAGAAGAACCGCGAGCCGTTCCTCAAGGTCATCAAGAAGCACGGCTCGCACGTCGCCAAGATCGACCCGGCGCACGTGCCGCTCGATCTCTACAACGCGGCGCGCGAGTGCTGGGACGAAGCGTACGAGCTGGGGGCCAGGAACGGCATCCGCAACGCCCAGGCGACGGTCATCGCCCCGACCGGCACCATCGCCTTCATGATGGACTGCGACACGACCGGCATCGAGCCGGACATCGCGCTCATCAAGTACAAGAAGCTGGTCGGCGGCGGCATGCTGAAGATCGTCAACCAGACCGTGCCGAAGGCGCTCAAGCGCCTCGGGTACTCCGACCTTCAAGTAAAAGAGATCATGGAGTACGTCGACGAGAACGAGACAATCGAAGGGGCGCCGCACCTCAAGGACAACCACCTGTCGGTCTTCGACTGCGCCTTCAGGCCGCTCCGCGGCAGTCGCAGCATCCAGTACATGGGCCACGTCAAGATGATGGGGGCCGTGCAGCCGTTCATCTCGGGCGCCATCTCGAAGACGGTCAACGTGCCCAACGACACCATCGCCGAAGAGATCATGGACGCCTACATCCAGGCCTGGCACCTGGGCGTCAAGGCGCTGGCCATCTACCGCGACGGCTCCAAGACCGCGCAGGCGCTGCGCACCGATGCGCAGCAGGCGACGCCGGCCCCCGGCACCGCCGAGTTCGACGCCGCGGTGCGGGCCGCCGTCGCCAAGGCCGTGGCCGAGCGTGGCCCGCAGCGCAACCGCATGCCGCGCGAGCGCCAGTCG
>DASYUH010000037.1 GCA_036001465.1 Candidatus Polarisedimenticolia bacterium | reverse complement strand
TTTTGGGCCACTTCGGGGGAGTAACCGATGAAGTGTGAATATGACGGTGATTTCAGCAAGAGTGACCGGAAGGCCATTTATGACGTCAACACCCATGGGTGGCACGTGCAGATCGTCTTGCCGGACGGCGCGAACCCCGGCTGGGCTTACTCAATTGGGCTCTTCCACACCTTCGGGCACCCGGAGATTCTTGTTTTCGGGCTCGATGGCGACTTGATGCACCAGCTCATCAATCACGTGGGGCGGGAAGCGCGCGATGGTCATCGATTCCAGCCCGAACGGGAGTACGGAGACATTATCGAGAAATACAGGTGCACCTTCCGACTTGTGCACGCCTCGTGGTACCAGCACATCCTCTGCCATGCGACATGGTTCTACAAGGGTTGGGCGTTCCCCACGTTGCAGCTTATTTGGCCCGACACGGCGCAGCGATATCCCTGGGACCCGGACTTCGAGGCAAGGTTCCTCGGTGATCAGCCTCTTCTGTTCCACGCGAGCCCTGAAGAAGCCCGAGCCATTCAGTTACTCGGGTCCCTTGGCCGCAGACCCGCGGAGCCAAGATGAACCTGTGGCCCGATGACCGGCTCGAGTTGACGGCGCGAGGGAGGCCGGCGGCGTCTTGGAGTTCAGGCACGCGCGCAGCGGCCTAGCCGGATGAGAGGGCTCGGGCCGTGTCGCTCGGCGCGTGTCCCTCGGCACAGCTCATGCGTAACGGCTCGCTGGCGCTCGCCGCGGGGGCGATGATAAAGTGATGCGCGGAGAGGTACCGAAGTGGTCGCAACGGGCCCGCCTCGAAAGCGGGTTGGGGCCTAAACCGTCCCACGTGGGTTCGAATCCCACCCTCTCCGCCAGCTCCCCTCCCGATCGAGAGGACGACGGCATGATCGAGGCGGCGCGACCCCGGTCCCTCTTTCCCGGGGGGATCCCCGCCTCGGCGCAGGGGGCCGATCGCGCCTTCTACGTCATCGCCGATCGCTATCTCGCCGAGTCCATGCGGGCCTACCCCTCGACCGCGACCGTGATCGGTCTCCACGATCACGACGGCCTCCTGGACGATCTGTCGGCGGGAGGGATCGCCTCGAAGGTCGACCTGGCGCGGCGGTTCCGGTCGGAGCTCATGGCCGTCGATCCGGGGCGGCTGTCGGTCAGCGCCCGCATCGACTATCAGCTCGTCCGAAACGACGTCGAGGCGTCGCTGTTCTCCCTGACGGAGCTGCGGCCGCATGCGCGCAATCCGCAGAGCTACGAGGACCTCCTGGGGACCTCGACGCTCTACCTGACGCTCCTCGAGCCGGAATCGCCCCTGTGGCCGGAGCGCCTGGGGGCGCTCCTGTCGCGCATGCGGCAGATCCCGCGCTTCCTCGAGACCGCCAGGGCCAACCTCGACAACCCGCCGCGGGTGACGACCGAAATGGTGCTCGACACGCATGCCGGCAACATCGCCTTCTTCGAGCGGACGGCGCCTCCCCTGTTTCCCCGGGCCCCGGCGATCCGCGAGGAGCTGGAGCGCGAAAACGCCCGTGTCCTCCGGGCGCTCAGGAGCTTCCAGGAGTGGCTCCGAAGCGATCTCCTGCCGCGGTCGAACGGCGACTGGCGGCTCGGGCGGGACCTCTGGACGCGGAAGCTGAGGCACACGCTCCAGTCCGATCTGTCGCCGGACGAGATCCTGCATCGGGCCGAGGCGCAGATCGAGTCCGACCGCCGGCTCATGCTGGAGGTCGCCCGGCCGCTCCACCGGGCGCTCCATCCCGGCCACCGGCACGAGGAACGCGGGGATGACCTGATCAATCCGGTCGTTCGGGAGGTCCTGGACGAGGTCTGCACGAGACACTCCACCCGCGAGACGCTGTTCCGGGACACCCTGCGGGCGATCGAGCGGATCAAGGGGTTCATCCGGGCCCGCGGACTTCTCACGCTCCCTCCCGACCGCGACAACTTCGTCGTCGAGCCGACGCCCGGCTTCCTGGACGGCCTGGCGGTGGCGTTCTTCAACCCGCCGCCGATCCTCGAGCCGGAGCTGAAGAAGTCGTTCTGGATCTCCTCGGTGCCGCGCGGCGGCTCGCCCGAGAAAGACCGGGCCGCGGAAGAGTCCTTCCTGCGCGAGTACAACCACTACGCCCTGCAGGGACTGACCATCCACGAGGCCTTCCCCGGTCACTACGTGCAGTACTGGTACGCCCTGGGGTCCCCCTTCGCGACGGTATACAAGAAGATCTTCTCGTCCGGCACGTTCGCCGAGGGGTGGGCCGTCGAGGCCGAGAGGATGATGTTCGAGCAGGGCTACGCCGAGGGGGAGCCGGAGAACCTGCTCATCCACATCAAGCAGCGGCTGCGCGTCCCGCTCAACGCCGTCCTCGACGCGGCGCTGCACACCGGCGCCATGACCGACGAGGAGGCGGACCGCTTCGGTCTCGATCTCCTGCAGCGGCTGGGGTTTCAGGAAGAGGCGGAGGCGCGCGGCAAGCTGCGGCGCGCCAAGGTGTCGTCCACGCAGCTGAGCACCTACTTCGTCGGCTCGCTGGAGCTGTCGGACATCTTGCGCGAGGCGCGGCTGCGCGAGGGGGACCGCTTCGATCTGCGCGCCTATAACGAGCGCCTGCTCTCGTTCGGCTCCATCCCGCCGCGCGACGTCCGGGCGCTCCTGCAATCCGACCCGCGGCACTGAGGTCGGCGCGCGCGGGTGGCCCCTGCCCTTCATCCGTTCAGGCCGAGAGGCGGCGGACCAGCCGGAGCTTCGTGGACGAGGCGCGGGCGCGACCGGCCGACCGGGGGCGAACGGACGCCCCGGCGCGCGCGGTCACGAACGCGATGTCGCGATCGAAGACCTTGCGGAACAGGTTCGATTTCTCCTCGGCGGCGTGCAGCTCGACCCCCAGGTCGAAGCTCGACAGGGCGGCGAAGCGCGCGCGGCTCTTCATCACCCGGCAGCGGATCTCCTTCAGGCGCTGCGAGTGGCGCCGGTCCAGCGCGTCGGCGATGCGCAGGACGGCGGCCAGTTGGCTGACCAGGCGGCGATCGTCCCGGCCGAGGGCCGCCCAGGCCCGGTGCTTCTTCCTGGGGCCGGCGCGGCGGTGGTAGCGCGCCACCAGGGCGACGATCTCGCGCTCGCGCGGCGTGAACCCGTCGAGCGGGGCGTGGGCGATCAGCCGGTAGGTGTGCCGGTGGTGGCCGCGGAACCCGACGACGTAGCCGACGTCGTGCAGAAGCGCCGCGGCGGACAGGAGGTCGCGCCCGCTCGGGTCGAGCCCGAGCCGTGCGGCGACCTGGTCGAAGATCGACACGGCGAGCCGCTGAACCTGAAAGCCGTGCGCCTCCTCGAAGCGCAGCGAGCGCGCGAAGGCCTCCGCCGACGCCAGGCGCTGCGGGCGGGAGGGCGGGGACGCGGTGCGGAAGCGCCGCGCGATCATCCGGCCCAGAAGAGCGTGGCGGATCCCCTGGGCGCTCACCCGCAGCACGTTGACGCGCAGGTGGGCCATCAGCTCGTAGAGAATGGTCACGCCGGCGATGATGATGTCGGCGCGATCGGGCGAGAGCCCCGGCATCGCCCGGCGCTCGGCCAGGCCACGGCGGAGCAGCGCCTGGTGCAGGTGCAGGAGCTCCGCCTGCGTCATCTCGAAGCCCTGGACCGGCCGGCCGGCGAGCCCCTGCCGGGACATCGCCATCTGGGCCACCGCGGCGGCGGTGCCGCCCGACGCGATCAGGAACTGCGGTGGCGGATCGGCCTCCATGCGGGAGGCCTCGATGCGCCGGCGGACCTCCCGTCGCATCGCCTTGAACTCCCGCCGCCTGACCGGGTCCGACCGCAGGAAGTCCTCCGTCAGGGCCACCGACCCGAGGCGCAGCGAGTGGACCTGCTGGATGTGGCTGCCCAGGGCGAGGATCACCTCGGAGCTGCCGCCGCCGACGTCGGCCACGGCGCAGGGGCGGTCCGCGAGGTCGAAGCTGCGCGTCGCGCTCTCGAACGCCAGCTCGGCCTCCTCCTCCTCCGAGATGACGCGCACGCGCACCCCCGTCTCGGCCCGGACCCGGTCCACGAACTGCCGGCGATTGGCGGCGTTCCGGATGGCGCTCGTCGCGACGACCACCAGGCGCTCGACGCCCCGCGCTCGGGCGATTTCCGCCATCCTCTTGAGCGCCGCCACGGCGCGCCGCATCGCCTCGCGGGTCAGCCGCCCCTGCCGGGTCAGTCCGGCTGCCAGCCGGGCCATCTCGCGCTCGTCGTCCAGGACGCGCCACGCCCCATCCGGCAGGGCCTCGACGATCAGCGAGCGAATCGTGTTGGAGCCGATGTCCACGACGCCGAGAACGGCCGGTTTCATGCCGCCGTCCTCCGGGCCCCGCTCACGCCGGCGGGACGGAAGCGCGCCAGCCGGCGCTGCACCTTCGCCGCCTGGCGGCCGCGCAGGCGGACGAGCCGGCGCGGGAAGGCCGAGGCGGCCGGAACGCGCGCGGCGCCGCGCACCCATTCGATGAGGATGTCGAGATCGTGCAGGCGGCCGAGCTCGCGCTGCAGTGCCCGGGCCCTGTGGATCGACGGTTGCAGCGCGGGGGCGCCGGCTTCCGAAAGGACCTCGAGCACGTACCGATAGCGCTTGATGGCGATGCGCAGCCGGTGCATCGATTCAGGGTCGCCGTCTCCTGCCAGCCTGGCGGCGCGCGCCACGGCTTCGACGCGGTCTGGCAGGGCCGCCGCGGTCGGCGTGGCGCGGCCTCCCGGTCGCCCGGCCGGAGCGACGGAGCGCTCGGGACGCTCGGAGAGTGCCTGGAGGAGCGTGTGGATTCTCTTCCTGATCCCGGGAAGAAGCCGGAGGTCCCTGCGCCCCTGGCGGGCCGGACGATCGAGGCGACGGACGAGGGCGGTCACGAGCCGACTCTCGTCGCCGTCCTGAGGCACGCGGAGCCGGCGCAGAAGGGTCCGGAGGACCCGGGCGTTCCGCGCCTGCCCCAGCTGCCGCCGGATCCGGCGCGCGCGCCGATCGAGCCGTCGCAGCGGCCGCTCGGGGAGCCGGGGGCCGAAGACCTCCAGGGCGGCCTGCAGCCGGCGCGTGGCGACGCGCAGGTCGTGGATCGACGCGTCGCTCCCCCGCCGCGACACCCGCCGCCGGGCCTCGACGACGTCCGCGCCGCGCGCCGCGAGAATCTGCCGGGCGAGGTCGGCTCCTCCATCGGGGGCCCGGTCTCCGCGTCGATTCATGTCCTTCGGGCCGGCCATCCGCCGCATGGGTGGATCATACCGAAAATCCAGGAGTTATCCTCCCGCACTCCCGTGGATTTGATCCCCCGTCACGCTCTTGTCACACTTTTGTCACACAGGACCGGGGTAGACCTCGTATACTCGGACATCTTCAACATGGCAGGAGAGCGCGTGCCGCCCAGCAGTCGCTTGCTCAGACGTGGCAAGCTCATCGTGGTCGAAGGGATTGACGGCTCGGGCAAGAGCACGCAGATCAAGCTATTGCACAAGTGGCTCGAGGCGCGCGGGCATCAGGTTGTATTCACCGAGTGGAACTCGTCGGACCTCGTCCGGCAGGCGACCAAGCGCGGCAAGAAAAAGAACCTCCTCACGCCGACCACCTTCAGCCTCCTGCACGCCACCGATTTCGCCGACCGGCTCACGTACCGGATCATCCCGTATCTGAAGGCGGGGACCACGGTCCTGGCGGACCGGTACATCTATACCGCGTTCGCGCGCGACATTTCCCGCGGCGTCGATCCGCGCTGGGTCCGCGATCTCTATTCCTTCGCCGTGAAGCCGGACGCCGCATTCTACTTCCGGGTGCCCATCGACGTGGCGGTCGACCGGATCCTGGGCACGCGCGCCAAGATCAAGTTCTACGAGGCCGGCATGGACCTGGGCCTGAGCCCGGACCCGGTCGAGAGCTTCCGCCTGTTCCAGGGGCGCGTCATCGAGGAGTACGATCGGATGACCGGCGAGTACGGCTTCAAGGTGATCGACGGCACCCGCAGCATCGACAGCCAGCAGCAACAGGTGAGATCCATCGTGGCCCGGCTCTACAACGAGTCGAGCCTGGCGGAGGCATCATGAGACCCGGCAAGGAAGCGGCGAGGTACCTGGGCCACGGCCTCGCCTACACAGGCATCGAGGATCTGAAGGGGACCCTGATCACCATCGAGGGGACCGACGGCGTCGGGCGCTCGACCCAGGTGGGTCTCCTGAAGGAATGGCTGGAGGTGCAGGGGTACGGCGTCATCGAGACCGGCTGGACGCGCTCGGAGCTGATGTCGGAGACGATCGGGGCGGCCAAGGCCGGCCACAACCTGGACCGCCTCACCTTCACCCTGCTGTACGCCACCGATTTCGCCGATCGCCTGGAGAAGATCGTCCTGCCGGCTCTGCGCTCCGGGTTCGTGGTCCTGGCCGACCGGTACGTGTTCACGGCGTTCGCCCGCAGCATCGTGCGCGGAGCGGACCCGGCCTGGATCCGGAACGTGTTCGGCTTCGCGCTCGTCCCGGACCTGACCCTCTATCTCAAGATCGACGCCGACACCCTGGTCCCCCGCATCCTGCGCACCCGCGGCATCGATTACTGGGAAGCCGGGATGGACATGCATCTCGGGACCGATCTGTACGAGTCGTTCCGCAAGTACCAGTGGCGGCTCATCCGCGAATACAACAGGATGGCGCGCGAGTTCGACTTCATCACCGTGGACGCCACGCTCGGCATCGAGGAGATCCAGGCGCGCATGCGCCGCCCGGTGCAGGCGCTTCTGGACGACCGCCGGATGCGGGCCCTCTCCACCAGCCTGGATCGCCTGCGCCCGCTCCTGTTTGAGGCCGAGGAAGACAGTCCGGTCGAGTCCGTCGTCCATCCCGATACCGGCGAGGCGCCGGCCCGCGCGGCGCGGGCGCCCGGCCGGGACTGATTCCCGTCGACTCGCGGCCGCGATGCAGGTCTACCTGCTCCGTCACGCCATCGCCGAGCCCCGCGATCCGGAGCAGTACCCGGTGGACGCCGACCGGCCCCTCACCGGGACGGGCGCCCGCAGGATGGCGCGCGCCGCGCGCGGGCTGCGCGCGCTCGGTCTGCGCCTCGATCTGGTCCTGAGCTCCCCCCTTGTGCGCGCGCGCCAGACGGCCCGCATCGTCGTTCCCTTGTTCCGTCCCCGGCCGCCCCTGCGCGCCCTGCGTCCCCTGTCGCCCGGGGGCGGGTCCGGGGGGGTCTTCGCCGCGCTGTCGCAGGTCCCAGCCGACGCGGCGGTCCTGCTGGTCGGCCACGAGCCGGATCTGGGGCGCCTGGCGGCGGCGATGCTCCTCGATCCACGCGCCGACCTGCCGATCGAGTTCAAGAAGGGGGGGCTCTGCCGGATCGACTTCGAGGGCGTGCCTCGTCCCGGCGCGGGACGACTGGTCTTCCATATGCCGCCGCGCATCCTGCGCCGGCTCGGCTAGAAAACGGTCCCTTGCTGGAGGGAAGAACCGGACCCTGAAACCTCCAAGCTACGGGGCGCTCCCCCCGCTCTCCTGCGCGCCAGGATGCCGGACGTCACGCCCCTCGCACATGAAGATGACCATCTGGGCGATGTTGGTGCCGTGATCGGCGACGCGCTCGAGGTATTTGGCGATGAAGGTGATGCGCAGCGCCCGGCTGATGTTCTTCGGCTCTTCGATCATGTACGTCAGAAGCTCGCGGAACAGCTGCATGTTCAGCTCGTCCACCGCCTGATCCGCCTGCAAGACCTCGCGCGCCAGCGCGGGCTCGCGCTTCACGAAGGCGTCCAGTGCCTTGCTGACCATCGCCGAGGCCGCGGACGCCATGCGCGGGATGTCGATGTACGGCTTGAGGGGGGGCTCCTCGCTCAGCTCGATCGAGCGCTCGGCGATGTTGACCGCCAGGTCGCCGATGCGCTCGAGGTCGGTGACAATCTTGAGAGCCGTCGCGATGAACCTGAGGTCCGAGGCGGCCGGCTGGCGGAGCGCCAGGAGGCTGAGGCACAGGTGGTCGATCTCCAGCTCTCCCGAATCCACCGCCCGGTCGGCGCCGATGACGCGCCGCGCCAGGTCCGGCTTGCGATCGAGAAGGGACTTCATCGCCGAGGCGATCATCTCCTCGACCTTGCCCCCCAGGAGCAGGACCTTTTCCTTCAGGACCTGCAGCTCCTGCTCGTAGTGCCGGCTGGTGTGCTGCGTCATCCGAACCGCCCCGTGATGTAGTCCTCGGTCCGCCGATCGGCCGGCGTGGTGAAGATTCTCTCCGTGTCGTCCACCTCGACGAGCTGGCCGTTCAGCAGGAACGCCGTCCTGTCCGAAACCCGCGCCGCCTGTTGCATGTTGTGCGTGACGATGACGACGGTGTAGCGCTCGCGCAGCTCCTCGATGAGCTCCTCGATGCGCGCGGTCGAGATCGGGTCGAGGGCGGAGCACGGCTCGTCCATCAGGATCATCTCCGGATCGACCGCCAGCACGCGCGCCAGGCAGAGTCGCTGCTGCTGGCCACCGGAGAGCTCCAGGGCCGAGGTGGACAGGCGGTCCTTGACCTCGTCCCACAGGGCTGCCTGGTTGAGGCTCCGCTCGACCACCTGATCCAGGTCCGCCGACCGGACGACGCCATGGATGCGCGGGCCGAAGGCGACGTTCTCGAAGATCGACTTCGGGAACGGGTTCGGCTTCTGGAAGAGCATCCCGACCCGGCGCCTCAGGTCGACCAGGTCGATCCCGGGCTCGTAGACGTCCCGGCCGTCGATGGCGACCCGGCCTTCCACCTTCACTTCTGTGCCGATCTCGGCGATGCGGTTGATCGACTTGATGAGCGTCGATTTGCCGCATCCCGAGGGGCCGATGATGGCGGTCACGCGCTTCTCGGGGACGTCGAGCGTGATGCCGTTCAGGGCCTGGCGACCGGGGTAGGAGAAGCTCACGTCCCGAAACGCCACCTTGGCCGGATCGGCCCCCGCCCGCGCCTGTCGCGACGGGCGCGGTGCCGCCACCATGGCGGGCCTCACCGGGTCTCCAGTCCCCTGCGGTAACGGACGCGCAGGGAAATGGCCGCCAGGTTCAGAACAAATGTCAGTCCCACGAGTACCAGCGTGGTGCCGTACTGGATCGGCCGGGTCAGAGCGGCGTCGGTGCTCTGGGTCGCCATGATGAAGATATGGTACGAGAGTTCCATGAACTGGTCGAGCGGGTTCACCATCGGGATCGACAGTTCCGTGAACGGGATCGACAGATGGACGATCGGCAGGCGCGGCAGGAAGTAGGCGCAGCCGGTGAACAGGATCGGCGCCGTCTCCCCCGCCCCGCGGCTGATCGACAGGATGGAACCGGTCAGGATGCCAGCCCGGGCCTGCGGCAGCACGACCCGGCTGACCGTCTGCCAGCGCGTCGCTCCGAGGGCGAAGGAGGCCTCGCGGTGGCTCCGCGGCACGGCGGTGAGCGCCTCCGCGGTGTTGACTATGATCACCGGCAGCACCAGGACCGCCAGGGTGGCGGCGGCCCAGAGCATCGCCGGCTGGCCGAACAGGAGCGCCCCTCCGCGCACGCCGTCGATCGACCGCCCTACGAAAAGAATGAAGAACCCGACCCCGAACAGCCCGAAGACGATCGAAGGAACTCCGGCCAGGTTGTTCACCGAGGCGCGGATGACCCGGGCCAGGCCGGAGGCGCCGGCATACTCCACCATGTAGATGGCGGCGCAGACCCCGAGCGGCAGCGCCATGACGATCATCAGCAGGGTGATGCAGATCGTCCCGAAGATCGCCGGGAAGATGCCGCCGTGCGTCATCCCTTCCGTCGGCGCGGACGCCAGGAATTCCCAGGAGACGACGCCGATACCGCCCCGGACGATCGAGCCGATCAGCAGGACCGTGGCCAGGAGCACCGCCAGGGCGATGCCGCGCAGCAGCGCCAGGGCGATCGTCTCGATGAGCCGGCGCTTCACAGGGCCAGCCGCTTGCGCATGCGCGCGACCGCGATCTCGGCCACCAGGTTGATCAGGAAGGTGATGGTGAACAGGATTGACCCGACCAGGAAGAGGGCGCGGTACTGCTCCCCTCCCTGCGGCACGGCCCCCAGCTCGGCGGCGATCGTCGCCGTCATCGTCCGCACGCTGTCGAACGGGTTGAGGGTGACCTGGGCGGCATTGCCGGTCGCCATCAGGACGATCATCGTTTCCCCCAGGGCCCGCCCCATCCCGAGCAGGATCGCGGCCACCAGCCCCGATGCCCCCGCGGGGACCACGACGCGCGTGATGGTCTCCCAGCGGTTGGCGCCCAGGGCGTGCGCCCCCTCGCGCAGGTACGCCGGCACGGCGCGCAGGGCATCGTCGGTCATGGTGGCGATCACGGGGACGATGACGAGCGACACACCGATCGCCCCGACCATCGCATTCAGCCGGAATGTGGTGTGCAGCGTGTTCTGCAGCAGGGTTGCCAGGGTCGCCAGGCAGAAGAAGCCGATGACGACCGATGGCACGCCGGCCAGGAGCTCGATGGACGGCTTGATGACCTCACGGGTCCGCTTGCCGGCGACCTCGGCCAGGTAGACCCCGCAGGCCACACCGAACAGAGTGGCGATCATTGTGGCCGGCAGGGCGACCAGAAAGCTTCCCAGGAGCAGCGGGACGAGCGAGTACTTGGGGTTCTGGCCGACCGGCTGCCACATCATGACGGTCTGCGGCACGTTGTCGAAGTCGAGCTCCCGTCCCTGGAGGAAATGGGATGCAGGAATCGTCCGGAACGCCTGGATCCCCTCCTTGAACAGGAACAGGAAGATCAGGGAAATGGCGGCGATCGCGACGAAGCCGTTCACCAGCAGGAACGACTCGATGAGGAACTCCATGAGCCGGCCGCGCCGGCGCCGTGGCGCGGGACCCGCCTCCTCCCGGCGCGGGGCGGCGTGGACCGGCTCTTCGATCTCCGGACTGGCGGACACGCGATCCTCCCGGAGGTCCATGGACAGATGAATGGGGACGGACCCGTTCCTGCCGGGTTCCGTCCCCGTGCCGCTGCTCTTCAATTCCAGCCCCGAGCCGCGATCAATTCGCGGCGGTCCGCTCCGATCCGGCATGCCCCGGCATCGGGACGTACTCGATCTTCTCGACGATCTGCTGCCCCACGGGACCGAGGATCCAGTCGAGGTACGCCTTGGCCGCCCCCTTCGGCTGGCCGGCTGAATAGACGTACAGGTAGCGCGAGATCGGGTAGGTCTGGCTCCAGACGACCTCGAAATTGATCTTCCCGCCGGTGAGCAGCGGGGAGATCGGCTCGCTCTTGTCGTCCTTCGCGATCTTCAGAATCCTGAGTTTCGGATTGTCGGCGAAGTATGCCACACCGCCGAAGCCGATGCCCGCGGCGTCCTTGGACACCGCCTCCGCGACGGCGCTGGTCCCCGGCATGGTCTGCGCGTCGGCGGCGTAGTCCCGGTTGTTCAGGACGTGCTCTTTGAAGAAGACATAGGTCCCGCTGTTCGATTCGCGAGTGTATCGAAGAATCCTCTTGTCGGGACCGCCGACCTGCTTCCAGTTGTTGATGTAGCCGGTGTAGATCTTGCCGATCTGCTGCATGGTCAGGTGATTGATCGGGTTGTCGGCGTTGACCACCACCGCCAGGGCGTCCATCGCCGTCTTGAATTCGATGACGTCGGAGCCGTTCTTCTTCGCCGCCTCCTTCTCCTCCGCCTTGATCGGTCGGCTGGAGTTCGCCAGGGTGGTGGTGCCGTTGATGAGTGCGGCGATGCCGGTGCCCGAGCCGCCGCCGGTCACCTGGATGGTGACGTCCTTGTTCGCCTTCATGTACTCCTCGGCCCATCGCTGTCCCAGGATCACCATCGTATCCGAGCCCTTGACCGTGATCGTCTCAGCCGCCAGGAGCGGCCCCGCCAGGCCTGCCGCGCCCATCGTCCAGGCCGCGGCGACGGCCAGAATTCTTCGCGTGTTCATCCGGTTTCTCCTTTGTCTGTTCTCTTGTTCAGTTTCGTCCAGCTCGGCATCCATTCGGTGACGGCTGTGTGACGGTTGTGTGACGGCCGGCCGGAGCCTCAGAACACCACCTGCAGTTGGGCGCGGAACTGGTTCGTCTTCTCGTCCGTCGCCGAGGCCTCGTTCTTGATCTGCCCGTAATCCGCCTGGAACTTCAGCTCGTGCTTGCTGAAGTAGTAGCCGAAGCCGATCCGAGACTCGGTCTGGACGTTGTCATCCACGTCGGTGTCCGGATCGAGCTCGCTCCAGCGCGCGGCGATCTCGACCTTGCGCGGCACCAGGAAAAAGCCGACCTGGGCGATGGCGCCCGACGAGTCGACATCGGGCGCGGTGCCGGCCTGCTCCTGCGTGCGGGCGTAGTAGTCCGCCAGGACGAACAGCCGCTTGAGCTTGAAGGCGAAGAACCCTTCCAGGGTGTCCTGCGACAGCTCCTCGGCGGTCTTGAGCAGGCTCGCCTCGGTGGTGCTCAGCATGTACGAGGCGCCGATCGTCCACAGCGGCTTTTCGGGGTGGTCCACCGACGACTCGGAGAGCTTGTACTCGCCCATCGGGTCCCAATGGACGCGGCCGACGTACATGTAGCCCGTATTGTCGTTGGCGGTCACGTTGCGGGCGTTTCCGTTGAACACCCCCGCCTCGTATCCGAACTTCTTGGCGTACGAGGTTCCCCAGAGCATCGCCCCCTGCTGCCGCGACGGCGCGAACGACTCGGAGGCGATCGAGCGATCCACGAACTCCTGGTCTCCCGAGGAGGTCAGCTCCTGGATGCCGAGCGGGGCCTTGAACTGCCCCAGGCGCACCGAGGTCCATGGGTGACGGGTCAGGTCGAAATAGAGGTCCCGCAGGTCGGGGCCGCGCTTGTTCGACAGGGAGACGGTCGCTGGGACGGTCCCCGGCACCGCGACGCTCGTCGCAGTGGTGTACGTCTGGCCGGTGAAGTCGTACTGCACCTTGTACTTCAGCCACGGGTAGAAGGCGAAGCCGTCCAGGCGCAGGCGCGTGCGTGGCAGGTTGAAGGCGCCGTTGTCGTCGGTCAGCGAGTTCTCGTCGGTCATCGTGTAGGTGTAGCGGAACTGCGTGCGGGTGGAGATCTTCAGCTCGAAATTCGAGGTCCTGAAGAAGAACCCCTTGTCGTAGCCCCACTGGTTCTGATCCTGCGCCAGGGCGGGTGCGGCCGCAGCGGCCAGGAGCAGGCCCAGGAGCGCTCCCGCAGTTCGTGTTCGCATCGTCTGGTCCCTCCGGTTCGAGCCCGGCGGCCCCCATGGCGCCAGGATCGCCCCGAGGATGTCGCGAACAGGTCACGAGAACTCGTCCATCCCGTGACAGTCCGGTGACGAACCGCCCGCAGAATGGCGATGGCATGACAGGTTGGTGAGGAACGCTTCAGGCAGCCGGGAAGGAAAGGTGGAACGTCGTCCCCGAGCCGGGAAGGCTCTCGACCTCGATGGCCCCCCCCATCGCCAGGGTGAGGTGCTTGGCGATGGCCAGGCCCAGCCCGGTGCCTCCCTCGCGGCGGCCGCGGGCGCGGTCGACGCGGTAGAAGCGCTCGAAGATCCGGCCGATGTCCTCCGGGGGGATGCCGACTCCGTTGTCCTTGATCGACACGATCACCCGACCCGGCGCGGGCCGGGCCGACACGTCGATACGCCCCCCCTCGGGCGTGAACTTGACCGCGTTGTCCAGGAGGTTGATCAGGATCTGCGCCAGACGATCCCGATCGGCCTGGACCCGCGGGAGGTCGCCGGGAACATCCACCGTCACGGTGTGCCGCCTGCCCGCGGCGGCGGGGCGGGTGACCGCCTCGGCCTGGGAGACGACGTCGCGCAGCGAGACGGGGGCGAGCGAGATGCGCGCCTGGTTCTGCTCGACCGCCGCCAGGTCGAGCAGATCCTCGATGAGGGCGCGCAGCCTCTCGGCATGGCGGTGGATCACCTGGACGAACCCGGCCGCCGCCTCGGCATCGCGCAGTCCGCCGTCCCGCAGCGTCTCGGCATATCCCTTGATCGCTGTGAGTGGAGTGCGCAGCTCGTGCGACACGTTGGCGACGAACTCGCTCCGCACGCGCTCCAGCCGCTTCAGCTCGGTCACGTCGTGGAACACGGCGACCGCCCCGATGGTCCTCCCCGACTCCAGGATGGCGGCGAGACTGGCTTGGATCACCTTGTCCTGCGCGCCGCCCAGGGCGATTTCGCGGGTCAGGGCACCATCCGCCAGCAGGGCCGCCTCGATGGCCTCCTGCAGCGCCGGCACGCGCGCGGTCTCGAGCGGCAGGCTCCCTTCGACGGGAAGAAGCGCGTCGAAAATCCTCCGGAAGGCCTCGTTGGCCACGAGGATCCGACCGGTCGGGTCGGTCAGGACGACCCCCTCGACCATCCCCTCGAGCACGGTGCGCAGCTGGCTCCTCTCCCGCTCCAGGAGGACGAGGCGATGCTCGAGCTCCTCGGCCATGCGGTTGAGCGAGCGCGCCAGCACGGTGATCTCGTCGGCGCCGCCGGCCGCGGCCCGGACGCCCGTCCGTCCGTCGGCGAACTCCGAGGCGGTGCGCGACATCGCCTCGATGCGCCGGGCCGGGTTCCGGGCGACGAGCCAGCCGAGCGCCGCTGCCGCCAGGATCGAGACGATAGCCCCCAGGATGATCGGCGTCCGGATCTCCTCCTGGGCCTCGTGCACCGAAGTGAGGGGCACGGCCAGGCGGACGACGCCGCGCGCGGGATCCCCGGGGTCGATCCGTGCGGCCAGGTACAGGAGGTCGGCGGCCAGGGTGCTGCTGCGACGCACCGCGCGCCCGACGCCGGAGCGCATCGCCTCCCTGATCTCGGATCGGCCGGCGTGGTTCTCGACTCCCCTCAGCCCGGCGGCGTCGAGCTCGGTGTCGCCGAGGACCGTGCCGCCCGCATCGATGACGGTGATGCGCACTCCGAGGTCCCGCCCGAGGCGGTCCGCCAGCCGATCGGCGGCCTCACCCGGATCGGGCTCCGAGCGCAGGAGGTCCCCCGCGAGGCGGGCCTCCCGCGCGAGCTTCGAGGCAATCTGATCGACGACGCGCCTCTCGACGGCACGATTGAGGAGAACGCCCGCGATGAGGGAGGACAGCCCCGCGACCGCGACGAACGAGAGCGTGAGACGGTGCTGGATTCTCAGGGAATCATCCTTGCTTCAGTCGTCGGCCCGGTGGCCGGCGGGCCGGAAACGGTAGCCCACGCCGCGCACCGTCTCGATCCACTCGCCGACCGGGCCCAGCTTGGCGCGCAGGCGCTTCATGTGGGTGTCGACCGTGCGGGTCTCCACCTCGCCGCCATAGCCCCAGACATCCGACAGGAGCTGGTCGCGGCTGTAGGCCCGGCCGGGGCGCCGCGCCAGACGGTGCAGCAGCTTGAACTCGGTGGCGGTGAGAGTGATCTCCCGGTTCTTCAGGCGGACGATGTGGGCCCCGACGTCGATGACCAGCGGATCGTGGACGATGCGCTCGCCGGGGGTCTCCTTGTCGTCGCGCCTGAGGATCGCCTGCACGCGCAGCACCAGCTCGCGCGGCGAGAACGGCTTGACGACGTAGTCGTCAGCGCCCAGCTCGAAGCCGACGACGCGATCGACCTCCTCGCCGCGCGCCGTCAGCATGAGGATCGGGATGGCCCGCGTCTTCTCGTCCTGCTTCAGGGCCCGGGCCACCTCGGACCCCGGCATCACCGGCAGCATGAGGTCGAGGACGATGAGGTCGGGGTGCTCGCGGCCGGCGATCTCCACGGCCTGCCGGCCGTCCGATGCCGACACCACGCGGTAACCCGCCTGCGCCAGGTTGTAGCGCAGAAGCTCGACGATGTCCCGCTCGTCGTCCACCACCAGAATCGTCTGCGGCATGTTGCGGCGTCCCCGTGATGCCTGCCGGGCGGGGCGATTATAGTCTCCGGCACCTCGCCGGAAGCGGCCCGCAGTCAGGGTGTGACGGTTCGGTGCGCGCCGGAAGGCGTTCCGGTGACGATCGCGTGACGAGAGGCCCTTACTCCCGCATCAGGAAGATCAGCGGGCGGACGTCCTCCTCGCCGGTCGTCCATTCCCAGTAGCGCAGCAGGATCCGGTAGACCATGATGCCGATCTCCCCCTCGCCCCACACGAGATAGCGGAGCGCCTGCACCATCTGGTTCTCGCCGGTGAGGCTGAGGAACAGACGGATCGGATCGAGCAGCTCGCTGACATAGGCGATGGTGTTGGCGATCGACACCGCGCCGTAGACGTGGATGACGAAGTCCTCCCCGGCCTGGGTCACCTTGATGCGCAGGGGCGCCAGGAACTCGCTGCGATCGTCGAGAAAATGGATGTGCAGGAAGGCGAGCGGGCCGGTCACGGCGTAGTGCCGGCGGAGGTCGGCCGCCTTGCGCTCCTTGGCGGCGGCCAGCCGCGAGCGCACCGGGACGAGGTTCACCTTCTTGCCGGTCATGGCGCTCCAGCGGGCCGCCGACTCGTCGTCCACGAAGCGGATCTCCGACACGCGCAGCTCGGTCGAGCGCAGCCACCGGCTCACCGCCCCGATGACCATGATCCCCAGGATGAAGACGCTGGCGATGATCACGCCGTCCGGACGGCTGATGACGTTGTCGATGAAGGTGAAGGTGAACACGGCCGTGACCACCCAGAAGAACAGGCAGAGGCCGAGGGTGCGCGCTCGCGCCACGCCCCTCCCGCCGTGGCGGAACTCTTTCCAGAGGGTCAGGGCCACCGCGACCGCCGCCGAGAGGATCAGGGCCAGGACGCCGGTGGCATAGGCGCCGGCCTGCGCCTCCACCCTGGCGCCGAAGATCAGGGTCACCACGACGCTCACCACGAACAGGATCAGGACGAGCGGCCGCCGGTACTCGGTCCACTGCGGCGCCATGCCGAAACGCGGCAGGTAGCGCGGGAGCAGGTTGAGGAGCCCCGCCATGGCCGAGGCCCCGGCGAACCACAGGATGGCGATGGTCCACAGGTCGTAGAGCGTCCCGAAGCCGCTCCCCAGGAGCCCGTGGGCCAGGTAGGCGATGGCGCGCCCGGACGCCGGGCCCCCCTGGTCGTACGCCTCGGCCGGGATCAGGAGCGTGGTGACCACGCTCGACAGCAGCAGCATGCCGCACATGATCAGGGCCGCCGCGAGAAGCAGGCGGCGCGTGGCGTGGATCCGCCCGTGCGGCACGGCGGAGGTCGCGTCTTCTGCGCCGCCCTGGACGAGCGGCATGACCGACACGCCGGTCTCGAAGCCGGAGAGACCGAGGGCCAGCCGCGGAAAGACCAGGGCCGCGGCGAGAAACAGCGCCGTCCCGTCTCCGTGCACCGCCAGATCGGCGCGCCAGGCGCCGACGACCTCCGGCCGCATCACGATCTCCGCGAGGCCGCGCAGGAGCACGACCAGGTTCAGGCCGATGTACGGGACGGCGACGACCATCGCGACCCGGATCGCCTCCCTGAATCCGATGATGAAAACGGTCGCCAGGAGCAGGAGGAGCGCGAGGGTCAGTGAGAGGCGGTGCTCGCCGAGAAACGGGTGCAGGAGCGGGTTCTCGACCGCGTGCTGCGCGGCGTCGGCCGCGGACAGCGTCATGGTGATCACGAAGTCGGTGGCCGCGAAGCCCAGCAGGGCCAGGACGAAGATCTTGCCGGACCATTCGGGGAGGAGCGCTTCGAGCATGGCGATCGACCCCTGCCCGGCGTACGAGCGGCGCGCCACCTCGGCGTACACCGGCACCGCGCCCAGGAGGGTCACCAGCACCAGGATGGATGTCGCCGCCGGCGCCAGCGCGCCGGCGGCCAGAAGCGCGATCCCCGGCTGATAGCCGAGCGTCGAGAAGTAGTCCACCCCGGTCAGCCACAGGACCTTGTACCAGGGATGCGCCGCGCCGCCGTTCGGCTTCGGCTCGGACAGGCGCTCCCCCGCCGTCATCCAGCGGCCGATCGCCGTGCGCGGCGGCGTGGTGCGGGGCGCGGGCAGGAGGGGAATGGTCGATTCGACCGCCATCGAGTCCTTTCGTCAGCCGCCGATTATAGGGGCCAGGAGCCTGTCCGAGTATCGGGCCGGCCGGGCCGCCCCGAAAATCGTGCTAGGATGCCGCAGTTCTTCCTCGGGTTCACCCATGAGCGCGCCGGTCCTCTCGGGAGATCTGCGGGCCTTTCCGCTTCCCGATATCCTGCTGATGATCAGCACCAACCACAAGAGCGGCATCCTGCGCTGCCTGCAGCCCGGAGCCACGAAATCCGTCGAGTGGGAGGACGGCGAGATCGTCTTCGCGCGCTCGAGCATGCCCGGGGATCGCCTCGGGGCCTTCCTCCTGGCCCGCGGCGCGGTCAGCGCGGCGCAGATCCAGCAGGCGTCGCCGATGGTCGGGACGCCGGATCGCCTCGGCAAGGCGCTCATCCGGATCGGGGCCCTGACCCCGTCCGAGATGTGGAACGCCGTGCAGGGCCAGATCAAGGAGATCGTCTACTCCCTGTTCCACTGGAGGGAGGGACAGTTCGAGTTCCGGGAAGGCCCCCCTGCCAGCGAGAAGATCGCCCTCGACATCAACGTCATGAATCTCATCATGGAAGGCACGCGCCGCCTGGACGAGTGGTCCCGCGTCAAGGAGAAGATCCAGAACGACCGTGTGGTCCTCGCACCTCTGAAGTCGACCGCCGAGATGGCGCGCTCCTTGAGCCTGTCCGACTTCGAGACGGTGGTCCTGTCGCTGGTGGACGGACGGCGCACGGTCCGCGACATCGTCGTCATGGCCCGCCGGGGCGAGTTCGAGACCTGGCAGGCCCTGCACGTCCTGCTGTCGGCCGGGCTCGTCCGCATCCAGCTCCTGGCGCTCGATCCGGCCAAGGCCCGTCACGAGGCGCCGCAGTCGGACGACGAGGCCCTGGATCGGACGATCGGGCAGTACGGCGGCGCCATCTCCATGCTCCTGGAGCGGGCCTCGGCCACCGCTCCCGGGGACCTGCCCCGCCTGCGCAAGCTCCTGCGCGATGCGTCGTTCGACAAGGCCGAGCTCCTGAAGGAGATCGCCGTCGATCCCGAGGGCCGGATCGATCGGCGCATCCTGCTCGCCAACGTCGCCGACTACCCGCCGGGTCAGCGGGCCCGCCTCCTGCAGGGGGCGCTCGAAAGGCTGCTGCGCCTCCTGATCGACAATCTGCGGGACAGGATTCCGGTCGACGACATCTCGGTGGCGCTCGGTCCCGCGGAGTGAACGCCGGGAGCGTCTACCTGGCGCGCGCCATCAGGGCGCGGGCGATCTCGAAGCGCGCGCGGCCGGCCGGCATGTCCTTGATCAGCTGCAGCAGCGCCTCGCGGTCCGCCCCGGGCAGATCGAGGCCTAGCCCGGTCGCCGCGGCCACGTCCTCGGCCACTTCCTCGTAGAGCGCCAGGGGATCGACGGGCCCCCCTGCCGGCCAGTCGAAGGCGGCGCACACCGGCTGCAGTTCGGGCGGGGCCGGCAGGCGTGGCGCCATGAGGACCAGCATCGATCGCGCCGTCTCCAGATCCATCACCATCTCGCGCAGGAGCCTGACCACCGCCTTGTCCTCCAGACAGGAACGGAAGTCGGCGAAGACATAGAGCCCGTTCCCCTTGTGGCGGCGAATGAACTCGAGCGCGCGCCCGGGCTCGCGGTAGATGTCCCCCATCGACTGCCCGTTCTCCTTCACCAGGCCCTTCCCCACCGACCAGACGCAGAACTCCCTCTGCAGCGAGGTGGCCAGCCGGCGGAGCGCGGCGGTCGCCCCCTTCTCCTCCCAGGTCTGAAGGCAGACGATCGGCACCTGCATGCGGAGCTTTCCCGTATCGAAGCGGGCCGCCGTGCGGAAGATGCTCTCCAGGGCGGGCGGGATGTCGGGGACCGTCTCCTCATGATGGGGCGGGTCCGCTGCCGCCGGGACCCTCGCCGGCTGGTGATTCTCCTCCGCGACGTGCGACACGGCGCCCGCGGGATGCGACGCGGGCGCCGGTGCGGCATGGGCCTGCGGCGGCGCGGAGGCCCGAGCTGCGGCCGGAGCATGCGGCGCGGGCGCAGGAGCGACCGCCGGAGCGCGCGGCGCCGGGGCCGGGGTTGCGGCCGGAGCGCGGGGAGGGATGTCGGGCGGGTGTGGCGCTTCGACCAGGTGCGGGGCCTGTCCCGCGCGGGCCGCCGCCGCGGGCTTCGGCACGGCACGCAGCCCCTGGCCGGACGCAGGGCGCAGCGGTGCGGCCTGCGGAGGCGGCGCCGGGGACGCGGGCGCTTCCGGGGACTGTACAGCGGGCGGCTTCGGCGCGGGGCGCAGGGTGGCGGCCGTAGCCGGCGCCACCGCGATCGGCGCGGGGGCCGGGCGCGCGGCGCCCGGGGACGGCGGGACCACCGGGGTGTCGTTGCCCGTCAGCTCCCCGTTCCAGGCGTCGAAATCGGGCAGCGGCTCGGAGACCGGGGGCGCGGGCTTCGCGGCGGCGGAGGGGGCGGCGCTCGGCTGAACGGCACCCGGAGCATGGCCGGCTCCGCGCGCCGCCCGCGCGGCGGCCATCGCCTTGTTGATCTCGGACTCGATGACCTCGAGATCGTCGAACGGCTTGAGAATGACGCTCCGGGCGCCGAGCTTCCGGGAGGTTTCGACGCTTTCCGGGGTGGCGTTGGCCGTCATGACCAGGATCTCGGGCTTGAAGTTGATCTTCTTCATGTCGGCCATCAGCTCGAGTCCCGTGAAGCCCGGCATGTGGATGTCGGTCAGGACGACGTCCACCCGGTTTGCCGCGAAGTGCTTGACCGCCTCCGGCCCGCTCCCGGCAACGAAAAGCAGGATGTCCTGCCGCCCCGCCAGCAGCTCGGTCAGGAGGTTCCGGATGTTCGGGTCGTCGTCGATGACCAGCACGTTGCAGACGTCCATGGTCTCCTCAGCGCAGGTTGATGACCCGCACGCGCTTCTCCCGGGGCGGAGCCGGCTCCGGCGCCGCGGCGGAGCCGGCCGTCGGCTGGGCCAGCGGGATCCTGATGGTGAAGGTGGTCCCCTCGCCGATTCGGCTCTCGACCCCGATCTCCCCCTTGTGCTCCTTGACGATGCCGTACGAGACCGACAGGCCGAGCCCGGTCCCCTTGCCGACCGGCTTGGTGGTGAAGAATGGATCGAAGATCTTGCTCACGACGTCCGGCGGGATGCCGCTGCCCGTGTCCGCCACGCGGATGCGGGCCGTCCCCGCGACCGGAGCGTCGGTGAGCACGGTGATCGTGCCTCCCCCCTTCCCCTCCATGGCGTCCCCCGCGTTCATGCACAGGTTGAGGAGGACCTGCTCCATCTGGTTGGCGTTGCCCATGACCTGCAGGGGCCGCTCGCACAGGCGGGCCTCGACCCTGACGTTCTTCATCATCAGCTGGTGCGTCACGAGCCTCACGGTGTCGGAGACGACCGCGTTGAGGTCGATGACGCTCATCTCGGCGGTCTCCTGGCGCGCGAAGCGCAGGAGGTTCTTCAGGATTTCGAGAGAGCGCTCGGTCTCCTTGTCGATGGTGCGGAAGTACTGGGCCAGCGGGTGATCGTGCGGCACCTTCCTCTGCCCCATCTGGGCGTACCCTTTGATCGACGTGAGCGGGTTCTTGACCTCGTGCGCGATCCCGGCCCCGAGCTGCCCCAGGGCGCTCATCTTCTCCGACTCCATGAGACGCAGGTTGGCTTCCTTGAGCGCCTTTTCGCGCGCCGACAGCTCCTCGGTCATGCGCTGGAAGCGCATGGCGAGCGCGGCGATTTCGCCCCCCCCGGCGGTCGCGACCTGCACCTGGAACTGGCCCTGGCCGATCTGCTCGGTGGCGCGCGTCAGCGCGACGAGGGAGCGCGTGAGCGAGGAGGCGAACAGGAACACCAGGGCGAGCGCGCCCAGGCCGACGATTCCGGCGATCACGAGCGAGCGGGTCACCAGGCGGCGGGCCGCCTCGAACGCCCGCGCCTTCGGAATCTGCACGATCGTCCACAGCCCCAGGTCGCCGACCGGGGCGTAGGCCGCGAGCATCGGCACCCCGGCCGCTGCGTACTCGCGCGTGCCGGCGGTCGTGGCCTTGACCGGGAGCAGGTCGGTGAAGCCGGGCGCCCCGGCGCCGGGCTGCCCGCCCGGCAGGTCGCGGCCCTCCGCGACGGCGACCAGCGGCTTGCCGCCCTGATCCGTGACGTAGATCTCGAAGAGCTTCGACTCGCCGCCCGTCGCGTAGAGCCGGTTGAGCGGGAATTCCGCCACCAGGACCGGGCCTCGCGCGTCCGCCGGCGCGCCCGCATCGGCTGCGCCCGCGTCCGGCGCCGTCCCGGGTGACGCCGGGGCGCGCACCGCCAGCGTGACGGTCGGCAGCTTCGCCGACAGGCCGAGGCGGGCCACGACCGGCCGCTCGGCCCCCACGCCGTTTCCGGACGCCAGGGCGGCCCGGTAGGCGGCGTGGATCGTCTCCACCGAGAGCCCCGCGTCGCCGAGCGCCCGAGACAGGAACACGTTCCGCAGCGCGCCGTCGTTCTCCATGACGCTGAACAGGAGGAACTCGGGATACTGCCGCAGCATGGCCGACAGCATGCCGCGCCGGTCGGTCCCCTCCGGCACGGGCAGGCGCGCCGCCTCGGCGAAGATGCGCATCTTCTCCGTCAGGTGGCGCACGTTCGCCTGGATCTCGTCGGAGATGCGGATGGCGCGCGAGGCGTTGAGGTCGAAGATGTAGGAGGACTTGTCCTGCTGGAACAGCAGGACCGCCTGGCTCGCCACCATGCCGATCGACACGGCGATGATGACGAACATGGCGATCATGAGCTTGGCCCGCAGCCCCAGCCTGCTCATCGCTCCTGCGCGCCCCCCCGCACCGTTCCCCGCACGCTTCAGTTCCCGATCGCGGCGGTCGCCCGCTTCGATCCCTTGTAGGTGATGAGCCTCTTGCCGTACTCCGAGTTGCCGGCCGGATCCATCGCTTCGACGGTGACCAGGTTCACCCCTTCCTTCAGCACGAGGGGAAACACGAAGGTGCCGTCCGCAGCGACCTTGACCTTCTGCCCGTTGACCCTGACGCGCGCCTCCCGCTCGGTGCGCCCCTTGAGCTCCACGCTCGGCGTCGGCGAGACGAACATCTCCGGCGGCGACAGGATCGACAGCGGCGGCGGCGATTCGTCGAAGACCGCCTTGACCGATCGGACCGCGCTGTACGGTCCGGCGAAGCCGTCTTCGTCCTGCGCGCGGACGCGCCAGTAGTACGTCCCGGGCTGCTGGACGCGCACCCGGAAGGACGTGCCCGCGACCTTTTCGTCGGCGAAGACCCGCTTGAACGACGGCTCCGTCGCCACGATCAGGCGGTAGGCGCGCGCGCGGTCGGCCGCGCTCCACCTCAATTCAACCTGGGGCATCCGCTTGGCGAACGCGTAGGTCGCTCCGTCGTCGGGGAAGATTGGATTGGGGCTCCCCGGCAGGAGGCGGGGCGCGAGGATTCCCTGGTCCGTGACCCGCGTCACCATCTTCTCCTTCAGGACGACCTCGCCGCCGCGCGGACCCTGGATCCGGAGCGACCCGGCGAGCGCCGACACGCTGGTGGTCTGATCGGGCATGGTGCGCAGCGCCACACGTGTCGTCCCGCCCGACGCGCCCGGGCGGATGGTGATCTGCCGCCTGGCGGCCGCCACCTGGATGGCCTTCGCCTGCTCGGAGGCCGGTTTCGACGCCAGGCTGTCCAGGAAGTCGCTCGACAGGAGCGCCAGGGAGATCTCCGACTCCCCCGCGCGCCCGGAGCGGGGCTTGATGATGACCAGGGCGTTCTGGTCCACCTCGAGCTGATCGTCCGGGCCGAACGCGATGGTGGCCGACGACCGATCGAAGGTGCGCACGGCGTCGTCCTCGTACAGAGGCATCGGCTGCCTGGCGTCCTCCCAGGCGAGGTCGGCGGCCCGCCTGGCCTTGACCGACCGCTCGATGCCCACCAGGGTCGCGACGGCGCCGGCGGGGGCCGGGGGCGGCCCCGGCTCGGGCTCGCCCGTCAGGACCGGCGGCGGCAGCTCGGCCGGGGTCGGAGTCTCCGCCGGCGCCGGGAGGGGGGCCTTCCCGGGAGGGTGCAGCCCGGGCAGGAGGTCCCGGTACAGGTAGAGCCCTCCCGCGAGCGCCGCCAGAACCAGCACGATCAGAAGAAACCGGACGCCCTTCCTTGCTCCCTCTCCCACGTCAGCCTCGCGGCCGCACCAAGGCAGGTCTCAGTACTTGCCCTGGATGCGGAAGAAATACCCCTTGGCGGAGTAATCGTTGGCCGAGAACTCGTTGTCGGTGAAATCCGTGAAGTTGTAGCCGACGCCGAGCCTCAGGTGCCCGAAGAACAGGCGGTTCACCTCGAAGAGGAACCCGTCCGACGCATTGTCCCCCCCCTCGTCCATCATCAGGGTGCGGTACTCGAGCGCCGCGTCCCAGGTGTCGCTCAGGTGGTAGTTGAAGCGGTTGATCCAGAGCCTGAGGCGGCTCTTCAGATCGGCGACGACCGTCTGGTCGATGGCGCGATCGCGAATGGCGTACTTCTCCGTCAGCGACAGGCGGCGGTGCAGGTCGACGACCGTCTGCAGCGACAGGACCCGATCCGTCTTCTTCTCCGGCGTCGCCACCTGGACGGCCGGCGGCAGGTTCTGCACCTCGGTGTAGCGCGCCAGGACCTGGATCCAGTCGTAGGCCACCGGCCTGAACGCCACGCCGGCGCTCTGCTCGCGGAAGACGGTCACGTCGGCGTCCGTCAGGTTGTCCGTCGTGACGCCGTAATTGAAGCGGCCGAGGACGGTGAAGTCCCTCGACAGCTTCAACTCGACCGCGGTGCCGGCCAGCCACTGATCGCGATCGGTTGCCGGAGTCGGTGCTCCAGGCGAGGGGGCCTCGTCGTGGCGCAGCTCGAGCTTCGAGAACACCTTGATGAGGGCGTGGGCGAAGGAGGCATGCACCGAGGCCGCCTGCCGGATCGTGTCGGGGCCGCCGAGGGCGGCGTCGAGGCGCGTGCGCTCCAGGTTGACGCCGGTGGTGAAGCGCTCGCTGAACCTCGTGTTCAGCCCGACGACCGTGCTGGTGCTGACCTCGCGGTCGCTGTTCTTGAACTGCTCCTCGCTGTACAGCCGCGTACGGTCGCCGAGGGCCGTCGCGGCGCCCGCGGTCAGCGTCCCGGTCATGACGCCGGCCTGATCGGGAGACAGCGTGTAGGTGCCGTACAGCTGCGTCCTCTCGTCCAGCCGGGTGGTCAGCCCGAGGAGGGCGCCGTCCCCCTGCTCTCCGTCGATCAGCTCCCCCTTCACGCTGACCTTCGGCGACACCTGCGCCTCGAGGCCGATCGCCGTCTGGCGCTTCACGCCGGTGGCCGCGGGCGCGCCGCCGACCTCCTGCAGGAAGTCGTCCTGGAAGCGCGTGTAGAAGTCGAGCTTCGCCGTCGGCCGGTAGTCGAGGCGCAGTGCGCCGATCTCCTCGGCGGCGTCGGGCGAGGCGACGTTGTCGGTCGAGCGGTAGCGCGCCTCGAGGGTCGCCCCGAACCTGCCGAACGCCTGCCGGTACTGCAGCGTCGAGGTCAGGATGGTCGCGACACCGGTCACGTCCTTGTTGTCCACCAGCAGGCTCAGGAGGCCGGTCTTCCCCATCGCGAAGCCGAGCGTCACGCCCGCCTGGTCGCTCTCGTCCTGCGCCACCGTGAACGACGACGAGAAGCCGCGGTCGAGGTGCCTGGCGTACGCCGTCGCCTTCACCGGCCCCTTGCCGGCGGCGAGCTCGAGCTTGTACGCCTGCGCCTTCTGGGGGCCGAATGGCACGCTCTTCTGGCCGAAGCTCAGGCCGCCGTCCGTCGAGAGGAACGGTGGGATCGATTCGTTCTGGCTCTGGCTGAACTCCGCGCTGACCCGCGTCGAATCGGAGAAACGCACCGTCACGTCCCCGCCCTCCAGGGAGTAGGTGCCGGCCGGGCGCTCCTCCTGGATGTAGGTCGCGCCCACGCTGACGTTCCCGCCGAGCGCCGCCTTGGCGCGCCCGCCGTACGTGTTGACGTCGAGCGCCGCACCCGCCACGTCGGTGAACTCATAGTCCACGACCACGAAGACCGGGTTGCCGTTCAGGACCCCGTCGCTGATGATGGTCGAGGTGTCGGCCACCGACGAGACGGGGGCGCGGAACAGGACCCGGCCCTCCGCATAGTCAATCTCGTAATCAACGTAGTTCCTGCGGGTTACGTTCGCAACCGGGATGCCGGTGATCTTGTCGCGGACCTCCAGGCGGACCTTCTCCGACCCGGGGACCACCCCCTTGTTGCGCAGGAAGAAGAGCGACCCGCCCGTTCCGGTGAACTCGTCGTGCGCCGGGCGCGTCTCGGGGACGGCGGCGAACACCACGGCCTGGCCGAGCGGCTGGCCGTCCTTCCGCCGGGACACGCTCTTCCAGGCGATCCGCCCGCCATACAGCGAGCGGTTGAAAGAGGAGAACTCGTTCCCCGTGATGCCGGAATTGTAATTGCCCCACAGGGCGCTGCCGTACGGCGCCTCGAGCAGGACGTAGAACCGCCCCTGGCTGTTGGTGTCGTCGAAGGTGCGGCTGCCGTCGCCGTAGACGGGATAGAACGAGTCGGGATCGAGATTGCGGAAGAACGACCGGTTGTCGCGCTCGCCCAGGCGCGAGCCGATCTCGGAGATCTTCCCGTCGCCGGTGTCCATGGAGGCGGTGATCAGGTACTTCCCCTGGATCCGCCCCTTCAGGTAGAAGGCGGCGCGCCCGTCGACCGAGAGGTCGTCCTGGAACTTCTCCGGGACCGGCCCCTCGGTGGTGATCTTGCTGACCGTGGCGTCGCCAAGGGCCACCAGGAAGAAATAGTTGCTCCGCACCTCGACCGGCACGCCGACCCGCCCCTCGGTGCTGTTCGGCATCGAGACCACGACGTCGATGACCGACGGTCCCTCCGGCAGCCGGACCGTCCCCGCGAAGGTGCCGTTCGACAGGACCGGCATGCGCCACTTGTTGATCGTCACGGTGGCCTTGGCGGGGGCCGTGCCGCGCACGAACAGCGTCGGGCTCGACAGGACGGCGCCGCGCGGCGGCAGGTCGATGGTGAACTGCGGCACCGGCTTGCGGACGGTGATCAGATCGAGGTTCTTGTCGACCCCGCTCAAATTGACCGCCAGGTTGAGGAGGCTGGTGGTGCCGTTCGGCGCGACCGCCACGGCGCCGAAGGTGTTCTCGCCGATCGCCAGCGGCAGCTCGGTGCGGAACTCTCCGGACGGGGCCACCGGCACCGCCTCGCCGTCCAGGAACACCTGGTTCCCGGGGTCGGTCCGCCCGCGCACGGGGATCTTGATGGACGGGTACCGCACCCCCTCGGCCGACGGCTGCGGCTGCATCAGGCGGATCACGTCCTCCCGCTTGCCGATCTCCAGCTTCACGTCGGTCGTCGGCTCGAGGATGGTGATCGTCGGCAGCATCACGGTGGTCGCGGCCACGCCGCCGTCCTCGGTCTTGATGCCGACGTAGACGCGGCCGTGGTCCTTGACCGGGTCGACCATGGTCCGGAACGATCCGTCCTCGTCGGTCGGGATGATCCGGCCGTTCACCACCACCTCGCGCTCCCCCGATCCGCCCGACTCCGCGTAGGTCCGCGCCACCTCGGTGTCCTCGAGCAGGGCCTTGATCTCGACGCGGCGGTTGCGCGCCCGTCCGGTGGACGTGGTGTTCGGGGCCACCGGGCTCGAGGCCCCCCGCCCCTCGCTGATCAGGCGCGCGCCGTCGATTCCCGCGGACACCAGGTAGGACTTCACCGCCTCGGCGCGCATCAGCGACAGCCGGGCGTTCCAGTCGGGGGCGCCGGTGTTGTCGGTGTGGCCGCGGATCACCACCTTCTCGTCCGGATACTTCTTCAGGGTCTGGGTCACCTCCGCCAGAATCCCCATGGCGCTCTGGTTCAAAACGGCGGTGTTGGTCTCGAACGAGGCGCCGGTCAGCTCGAACGAGATGGCGTTGGTGCGGTTCACCCCGAACAGGCGCAGGGGGCTCTTCGAGAGCGACCCGTCGGCGAACTCGATCGTCAGCTGGTACTGGTAGATCGAGCCCCCCTTCACCAGGGCGCCCGTCGAGTCCTTTCCGTCCCAGGTGATCTGGGTGGTCTTCCTGTCGGTTCCCCGGAAGCCGCGGATGCGCGTCATCCCGGAATCGAAGATCTCGAACACCCATTCCTTGACGAAGCGGTCCGCCGGGTACGCGATGTTGAAGATCGCCGGCTTCTCCAGGCGGCCGTTGACGATCCGGAGGTTCCGCTCCAGGCTCATGACGTCCATCTTGACGCGCGTCTTCGGCAGCCGGGCCTGGACACCGTTCACCACCGCCGTCATGTCGTCGAGGTTGCCGATGACCTCGGCCTGGGCCTGGAGCTTCTCCCCGGTGACCGCGATGCCGTACGTCCCGGGCCGGCCCTGCCGGATGGTCGTCGGCGGCTTGATCCGGGCGCCGAAGTTCACCTTGGCGAGGAGCCCGGGAGTCAGGGTGATCGTCTGCGCCTCCGGCAGCGTCAGGCCGTCGTGGGGCGGCAGGGTGTGGACGTTGATCTTCACCAGCCGGTTCCCCGGCCGGGCCGCCGCGATGTGATACATGCCGTTGCCGTCGGTGACCGAGTAGACGCCGTCCTCCATCGCCACCATGACCCCGCCGACGCCGCTCTCGCCCGCCCCCTGCACCCCATTTCCGTCCTTGTCGTCGAACACCTTGCCGACGATGGTGCCGAGATCGAACTCCGGGTCGTCGAGGAGCGCCACGGTGCTGGTCGCGAGGGCCGACAGCGGCTGGGCGATCGCGTCCTGCGCCCGGACCCTGGTCACCAGGTCGCCCACGAGGGCCCCCGTGTTCACCAGCGCGCGGTAGGACAGCGTGATCGTCTGGCCGGAGGCGATGGCGCCCGCCGGGATGAGCCGCGGGATCGCGGGCGCGGGATCCGGCTGGACCGCGCAGGCCGGGGCGCACAGCGACAGGGTGCCCGGGACCAGCTGGACGCCCACCGGCAGGAGGTCGCTCAGGTCGACGTTGGCCACCGCCAGAGTGGTCGGGTTGGCGATGGTGACGGTGTACAGGATGAAATCGCCGCGGCGGATCACCGGCGTGTCGGAGGTGATCGACACCTGCAGGACGTCGCCCAGGAAGACGGGCCCGGCGACGCTCGCATCGTCGTCGCCCGGATCGAGCGGATCGTTGCCGGTCTCGATCCCATCGTTGCGGCCGGGGTCGTCCGAGATCAGGCTGATGGGGCCGGCCGCGTTCAGGCTGGCCTGGTTGCTCAACATCGTTCCTCCCGGCGTCGCCGGGTCGATCGTGACGCGGTAGGTCAGGGTCACCGAGGACGTCGCCGGGACCGTCCCCACGTTCCAGGTCAGGCTCGGGTTTCCCGCATCGCTGGCGCCGGGACCGGTGATCGACGCGGCCACGTAGGTCGCGTTCGCGGGGACCGTCGCGTCGACCACGACGAGACTGGCGTCCGCCCCGCCGCCGTTGATGACCGTGATGGTGTACTCCAGCGCGTCGCCCGGATTCAGGCTGCCGCCGTTCAGGTCGGCCACGGTCTCGGTCATGGTCAGGACCGCCGCCGACAGGACGCCGGTGGTGATCGCCGCGCCCGCCGTCGGCCCCGCCTCGTTGCTGTCGACGCTGTACGTTCCGTTGGTGATGACCGCTCCGGTCGGCGTCGCCGGGTCGACGCGGACCACGAGCTGGACCGAGCCGGACGCGCCGGTGCCGAGGGCCCCGATGTTCCAGGTGACCACGCCCGCCGCCAGGATCCCGCCGCCCGTCGCCGACACGAAGCTGGTGTTCGCCGGCACCGTGTCCCTGATCACGACGCCCGTGGCGTTGGCGTTCCCCGTGTTCGAATAGCTCAGCGTGTAGGTGAGGTCGCTCCCCGCGTCGACCGGGTCGGGCGCACCGGTCTTGCTGATACTCAGCACCGGGCTCGACGACACCGTGGTCGTGCTCGCCGCCCCGGCCGTCGGGCCCGTCTCGTTGCTGTCGATGCCGTAGGTCGCGTTGGTGATCACCGTCCCGTTCGCCAGCGGGCTGGTCACCGCCACCACCAGCTGCACCGATCCCGATGCCCCGGCCGCCAGGTTGCCGATGTTCCAGGTCACCACGCCCGCCGCCAGCGTCCCGCCACCCGTCGCCGACACGAAGGCCGTGTTCGCCGGCACCGTGTCGCTGATCACCACGCCCGTGGCGTTGGCGTTCCCCGTGTTGGAGTAGCTCAGCGTGTAGGTGAGGTTGCTGCCCGCGTTGACCGGATCGGGAGCGCCGACCTTCGAGATCGTCAGCACCGGCGCCGACGAGACCGTCGTCGTGATCGCCGCGCCGGCCGTCGGCGCCGTCTCGTTGCTGTCGATGCTGTAGGTCGCATTGGTGATCACCGTCCCGTTCGCCAGCGGGCTGGCCACCGCCACCACCAGCTGCACGGACCCCGACGTCCCGGCCGCCACGTTGCCGACGTTCCAGGTCACCACACCGGCGGCCAGCGTCCCGCCGCCCGTCGCCGACACGAACGCCGTGTTCCCCGGCACCGTGTCGCCGATCACGACCCCCGTGGCGTTCGCATTTCCCGTGTTCGAGTAGCTCAGCGTGTAGGTGATGTTGCTCCCCGCCACCACCGGGTCCGGAGCGTCCGTCTTGCCGATGCTCAGCACCGGCGCCGACGACACCGTCGTCGTGATCGCCGCGCCGCTGACCGGGGCCGTCTCGTTGCTGTCGACGCTGTAGGTCGCGTTGGTGATCAGCGTCCCGTTCACCAGCGGGCTGGTCACCGCCACCACCAGCTGCACCGACCCCGAGGCCCCGATCGCCACGTTGCCGACGTTCCAGGTCACCACCCCCGCCGCCAGCGTCCCGCCACCGGTCGCCGACACGAACGCCGTGTTCCCCGGCACCGTGTCGCTGATCACGACCCCCGTGGCGTTGGCGTTCCCCGTGTTCGAGTAGCTCAGCGTGTAGGTGATGTTGCTCCCCGCCACCACCGGGTCGGGGGCGTCCGTCTTGCCGATGCTCAGCACCGGCGCCGACGACACCGTCGTCGTGATCGCCGCGCCGCTGACCGGGGCCGTCTCATTGCTGTCGATGCTGTAGGTCGCGTTGGTGATCAGCGTCCCGTTCGCCAGCGGGCTGGTCACCGCCACCACCAGCTGCACCGACCCCGAGGCCCCGGCCGCCACGTTGCCGACGTTCCAGGTCACCACCCCCGCCGCGAGCGTCCCGCCGCCCGTCGCCGACACGAAGGCCGTGTTCGCCGGCACCGTGTCGCTGATCACCACGCCCGTGGCGTTGGCGTTCCCCGTGTTCGAGTAGCTCAGCGTGTAGGTGATGTTGGCCCCCGCCACCACCGGGTCGGGGGCGTCCGTCTTGCCGATGCTCAGCACCGGCGCCGACGACACCGTCGTCGTGATCGCCGCGCCGGCCGTCGGCGCCGTCTCGTTGCAGGCAATCTGGTAGGATGCATTGGTGATCACCGTCCCGTTCGCCAGCGGGCTGGTCACCGCCACCACCAGCTGCACCGACCCCGACGCCCCCGCCGCCAGGTTGCCGATGTTCCAGGTCACCACGCCCGCCGCCAGCGTCCCGCCGCCCGTCGCCGACACGAACGCCGTATTGGCCGGGATGGCGTCGGTGATCACGACGCCGGTGGCGTTCGCGTTCCCCGTGTTCGAGTAGCTCAGCGTGTAGGTGATGCTGCTCCCCGCCACCACCGGGTCCGGGGCGTCCGTCTTGCCGATGCTCATCACCGGCGCGGACGTGACGGTCGTCGTGGCGTCCGGGCCGGTTGCGGGCAGACTTTCATTGCTATCGAGCGCCCAGCCGGTATTGGTGATGACGGTCCCGGCCGCCAGAGGGCTGTTCACCTGCACCACCAGTTGCACGGACCCCGACACCCCGGACGCCAGGTTGCCGACGTTCCAGGTCACGACTCCTGCGGCCAGCGTCCCGCCTCCAGTCGCCGACACGAACGTCGTGTTCACGGGGATCGGATCGGTGACCACGACCCCGGTGGCGCTGTTCGTGCCGATGTTCTGATAGGACAAGGTGTACGTGATGTTGCTGCCCGCTCCGACCGGGTCGGGGGCGTCGCTCTTCAGGAGGGTGAACCGGGGATCCGAGAGGACCGTCGTCGTATCCGCGGCGCCGCTCACGGGGGCCGTCTCGTTCGAGTCGATCGAGTACGTGGAGTTCGTGATGATCGTACCGTTCGCGACCGGAGTATTGATGGACACCGCGAATTGCACCGACCCGGACGCCCCCGAAGACAGGTTGCCGATGTTCCAGGTCACCACCCCCGCGGCCAGCGTCCCGCCTCCGGTCGCCGACACGAACGAGGTGCCGGCCGGCACCGTGTCGCTGATCACCACCCCCGTGGCGTTGGCGTTCCCCGTGTTCGAGTAGGAGATCGTGTAGGTGATGGTGTCGGTGCCGGCGACCGCCGGGTCGGGAGAGTCGGTCTTGCTGATGTTGAGGATTGGACCGGACGTGACGGTCGTGGTGGTCGCCGCGCCGCTCACGGGGGCCGTTTCGTTCGAGTCGATCGAATAGGTGCCGTTGGTGATGACCGTGCCGTTGGGCAAGGGGCTGGTCACCTGCACGACCAGTTGCACCGACGTCGACCCCCCCGCCGCCAGGTTGCCGATGTTCCAGGTCACCACCCCCGCCGCCAGGGTGCCGCCGCCCGTCGCCGACACGAAGCTGGTGTTGGCCGGAATGGTGTCGCTGATGACGACCCCCGTGGCGTTCATGTTCCCGGTGTTCGAGTAGCTGATCGTGTACGTGATGTTGCTGCCGGCCGCGACCGGGTCGGGCGCGTCCGTCTTGCTGATGTTCAGGACCGGCGCCGACGACACCGTGGTGGTCACCGCCGCGCCGCTCGTCGGCGCCGTCTGCGTGCTGTCGATGCTGTAGGTCCCGTTGGTGATGACCGTCCCGTTGGCCAGTGGGCTCGTCACGGCGACGACCAGCTGAACGCTGCTCGACGCCCCTGCGTTCAGATTGCCGATGTTCCAGGTCACGACGCCGGCCGCCAGGGTGCCGCCGCCGGTGGCGCTCACGAAAGAGGTGTTCGCCGGGATGGTGTCGGTGATCACCACCCCCGTGGCGTTCATGTTTCCCGTGTTCGAGTAGTTGATCGTGTAGGTGATGTTCGAGCCGGCCGTGACCGGGTCCGGCGCGTCGGTCTTGCTGATGTTCATCACCGGAGCCGACGACACCGTCGTGGTCACCGCCGCGCCGCTCGTCGGCGCCGTCTGCGTGCTGTCGATGTCGTAGGTCCCGTTGGTGATGACCGTCCCGTTGTTGAGCGGGCTGGCGACCGCCACGACCAGCTGGACGCTGCTGGAGGCGCCCGCGTTCAGATTGCCGATGTTCCAGGTCACGACGCCGGCCGCCAGCGTTCCGCCGCCGGTCGCGCTCACGAAGCTGGTGTTTGCGGGGATCGTGTCGGTGATCACCACGCCGGTCGCCTGGCTCCCGCCCGTATTGCCGTAACTGATCGTGTAGGTGATGTTCGAGCCCGCCGCGACCGGGTCGGGCGCGTCGGTCTTCGAGATCGTCAGAACCGGCGGCGGTATTGGTCTCAGGGAGATCGCCCCGATCGAATAGGGTTTACCCGAGCCCATCGTCCAGGTCATCGTCAGCGAGGCCGCACCGGGCTGGGTGCTCCCGGCCCCGCGGGCGTTGCTGGCGTTGTTTCCCGTGAAGTTGTTCCAGCGCTCGGTCTGCCCGGCCCCCGGAGTCAGACTCACGACGTCACCGTTCGTGACCACGGTGTCGATGACGACCTCGCCGACCGCGCTCGTCACCGCCAGCGAGATGGGAGTGGTGTTGCCGGTGGTCGAGGCGAACGCTCCGTACGGGGTCGTCGGATCCACATTGGAAAACGACGAGGCGCCGCCCACGACGTGAACGGACCCGGACAGGCTGACAACGACGTTCGCCGTCCCGGTCGGCGGCGCGACGAGCGCCCACATCTCCACGCGATTGGATCCGCCGTTGCTCACCGTCCCCGCGAGCGTCAGAGCCTGCCCCGCGTAGGTCACGCCGGTCGCCGCGTTGTTGCCTCGAATCGAGACGCCGACCACCAGGATCCGGCCGTTTCCCGCTCCGACGGTATGGGACCAGGTCAGGCTGCTCACGTTCACCCCGGCGGTATTGCTGGCGCTGTCGAAGGTGATCGCCTGCGCGGCGGCGTCCCGGACGCCGAACACGAGCGCGAGGAGGAGCGCCGCGGTGAAGAGCGCCGCCTTGCGTGCGCGTCCGCGCGTCATCGCGGCCCTCCGGGGACGTCGCGTTCCGCGATCGCCCGCGCCAGGGCCGCTTCGACTTCCGCGTCGTGCCGGCGCCCGGTGCGACTGCGAAGCTCCTGCAGGGCCAGCGCGTCGCTCCCCGCACCGCCGGCAGGCCGCGCGGCCCCGCCGGCGTCCGCGCACAGCGCGACCAATTCCTCGCAGCTCGCCAGGATGCGCGATTCGATCGGGATGCCGGCGCCGTCGGGGTCGATCGGGTGGGAGGCGGGATCGAACCACTCGGCGGAGCGCAGGATGATCTCCCGCACCTTGCGCAGCGAGGTGATCGGGGCGAGCATGCGCGCCGCGGCGGCCACCGTGGCGGCGTACCGGTCCGCGTCCTCCCGGGGTCCGCCGGGCGGGAGATCCGCCTCCGCCGGGCGCGCGGCGACGCGCCCCAGCTCGTGCAGCGCCGCGGCGCGCACCACGAGATCGACGCGCTCCCCGGGCAGGCCGAGCCCGCTGGCCACGGCGGCGCAGAGCTCCGCCACGCGCCGCGAATGCCCGCGGGTCTCGGGGCCCAGGTCCTCCATGGCCTGGATCAGGGCGACGAGAGTCCCCTGGTATCCGTCCTCCATCTCCTTGACCAGGCGGGCGTTCTCGATCGCCACCGCCATCTGCGACGCGAGCGTCGAGAGGAACTCGAGGTCCCTCTCGTCGAACGGCTCGCCCGAGTGCTTGTCGCTGACGTTGATCACGCCGATGCGCTTCCGCTGGTAGCGGATCGGGTAGGAGACCGTGAGGGGGGTGATCATGAACGACGGCGTGCTGTAGCGCGCGCCGGTGCGCATGGACTTCAGGTCGGACTTGCCGATGTCCTGCACCAGGAGGGGCGCCTGTGAGGCGGCCACCCGGCCGGCGATCCCCTCCCCGACGCGCAGGCTGAAGGTGGTCCCTTCCTCCTCGGGAATGCCGACCGAGGCGATGAGCGTCAGGAGATCCGAATCGGGGCCGGACACGAGGACGGAGACGCGGCGCGCCTGCAGGTGCTGGGCGACCAGCCGCACGAGGGACCCGTACAGGTCGCCGACGTCGAGCAGCCCCGCGGTCGCCTTGCCGATCTCGTTGACGGCGGCGAGGCGCGCCACCGTCTGGGTCAGCTCGACGTTGCGTCCGTGCAGGCTGCGGACGAGGCGCCGATTGTCGTCGGAAAGGCGGCGCTTCTCCAGAGCGCGGCGGACGACCCGGAACAGGGCCTCGATGTCCGGGAGGGGCTTGGTGATCAGATCGTAGGCGCCGTCCCGCAGGGCCTCGATCGCCGTGTCGAGGCTGGCGTGCGCGGTCACCACGATCACCTCGACGTCCGGGCTCTGACGCTTGATCGTCCGCAGCAGCTCGAGCCCGGTCGTGCCGGGCATGCGGACGTCGGTGATCACCAGGTCGAACGCGCCGTCCCGGAACAGCTCGATGCCGCGCTGGCCCCCCTCGGCCGCGACGACTTGGTGCCCTTCCGCGGCGAGGGTCGACATCAGGAACTCGCGGACCGACCGATCGTCGTCGACCACCAGGATGCGCCCTGCGCTCTCCGTCCCGCTCTCCGAGGCGGGCTGCCCGGTCCGGGCCGGCAGCGCGGCGGCGCCCCCGGTCCGGTCGAAGTCGGTGCGGCCGGAATCCGGACGGCCTGGATCGTGGTGGCACGAGTAGAACGCGGTGCCGCCGATCAGGCGCCGCTCCAGCAGCCCGCGTGAATGCAGGTCGGTGAGGCAGCGCTCGACGACGTCCCGGTCCTCGCGTATCCAGAAGCGGGCGATCCCCTCCGCCGAGTCCATCGCTTCGGCGTTGCGGCGGAAGTAGGCGAGCACGCGGCCGGCGATCTCCGGTCGAGGCTGCCCCTCGGGCTGCCCCTCCGGCTGCGGCTCTCTCCCCTTGACGGACCCCATGCCACGGACCTCCGCGTCCCTGCACTGCGAAGCCCGTGCCCCGTGGGAGGATCGCCCCGTCAGCGGTTTCCCTCGTCTTTTCAAAGGTTTGGAGACAGGGCCCGGAGCCCTGCGCTGGTCGGATGACAAAAAGAGGAAGGCGCGTTGGGGGGAATTCCCCACCGGGCCTCGATCACGGCGCTCGGGGCGTGGGGCATTCCGGGGATGTGGGGGGAATCCCCTTCAGGTCAGCGCCTGTAGGCGGCGGGGTCCACGTGGTGCTTTTTCATCATGTCGTAGAAATCCTTGCGGTCCTTGCCGGCCAGGCGCGCCGCCTGGGCGACGTTGCCAGCGGAGGCCTTCAGGCAGCCGACGAGATAGCCCCTGACGAATTCCTCCTTCGCCTTGCGGAACGGGAGGAACGCCACGCCCGACGCCGGGGCGGTCGAGACGTCCAGGCTTTCGACGTCGATCAGGTCGTCCTTGGCCATGATCATCGCCTGCTTGATGCGGTTCTCGAGCTCGCGCACGTTGCCGGGCCAGTCGTGCGCCTTCAGCCTCTGGATGGCGGCCGGCGTGAATCCCCGGATGGTCCGCCCCAGCTCCCGGTTGAACTGCCGCAGGAACTGATCGATGAGGAGCGGCACGTCCTCGCGCCGCTCACGCAGGGGAGGCAGGGCGATCGGCAGGACGTGGATCCGATGGTACAGATCCTCGCGGAAGCGTTTCTCGAGCCTCTCGGTCCCGAGGTCCTTGTTGGTCGCCGCGATGATCCGCACGTCGACTTGCCGCGTCCTGGTCTCGCCGATCCTCCGGACCTCCCGCTCCTGCAGGACGCGCAGCAGCTTCACCTGGCAGGAGGGGTAGAGGTCGGCGATCTCGTCCAGGAACAGGCTGCCGCCTTCCGCCTCCTCGAAGACCCCTTTCTTGTCGGCATGCGCCCCGGTGTACGAGCCGCGGGCGTGGCCGAACAGCTCGTCCTCCATCAGCGTCTCGGGGACGGCGCCGCAGTTCATGGTCAGGAAGGGGCGTGCGGCCCGCCCTCCCGTGTAGTGGATGGCCCGCGCCACGAGCTCCTTGCCGGTGCCGCTCTCTCCCATGATGAGGACGGGAATCTCGGTGCGCGCCGCGACGGCGATCAGCTCGAAGACCCGGGCCATGGCGGGGCCGCCCCCGACGATCAGGTCGGTCCGGCGCCGCGACGGCTGAGCGGTCAGATCGTCCGGCTCCAGCTCCAAAGACCCTTGCCGATTCGCCGATCCGTCCACGCTCCCCACCCCCGCCCGCAATCGGGACATGGGGGAATATAGGGGCCGGATCGGCGCCGATCCAGGACATCCGGGGGGGTTTCCCTACGCCGGCAGGGACTTCCGCCGCAGCCAGGACTGGCGGCCGCCGGTGACGATCACGGCCAGAGCCAGGCGCACCCCGACCAGGGTGCACACCCTGGCCGTCACCTCTCGCCCTCCGCTCGCGCCCACCACGGCGAAGAGAAAAGTGTCCTCGATCACCGCGTGGCAGGTGCACAGGAAGAGCCCGAGGCTCTGCACCTCGTCGGGCCCGACCCGCTTCTCCTCGGCAATCGGGAGGATCATCCCCGCGCCATAGGTGATCCCCAGGAACAGCCCCGCGGCCAATGGCACCGTGCAGGGGGGGGACATGCCGAGCCGCGCCAGGACCGGAGCGAGCGCCCGGCCGATGCGGCCGAAGATCGGCAGGGGGGCGAGGAGGTCGTAGAGGACCAGGGCCGGCACGAGGATGGCGGCGATCTTGAGGCTGAAGATCGCTCCGGAGAGGACCGATTCAAGAAGCGCCGTCGCGATCATGGGGACGCCCCGATGAGCAGGCGGGACGCCAGGAGACCCACCACGACCGCCATCAACAGCCGATAGAGGAGAAGTCGGAGGGCGCCCGCCCCGGCCGTTCGCAGGACGGCCGTCTCGACCACGAGAGTGTGCGCCATGCCGAGCATCAATCCGAGGGTGGTCACCTGGCCGCCGGAGAGCCCGAGGCTCCCCAGAGCGGCGGTCGCCGTGAAGACGTTGAGCAGGAGCCCGAGGAGGACCGGGATGGCCGCCTCTCCGGGCAGGCGGAAGACCGTCATGACCGGGGCGCAGGCCTGCCCGATCAGATCGATCGCACCCAGCCTCTTGAGGAAGTCCATCACGACGAAGGTCGGGATGGTGACCCGGACGATGAGCCAGCAGGCGTGCCCGCCGCGCCGCAGCCCCCGGTGGAAGCGGCTCTTGAGAGATGGCAGGTCCCGCTGCGGCCGATCCATCGTGCCCTCGAGGAAAGGCCGCGAAAATAGTCGACAGGCGGCGCACTGTCAACTCAACCTTGCGCACCGCCCGGGGGTCCAATGACACGGGCCGACACCGGGCCGCCCCGGTTCTCCCGCCGCCCGCTTGACGGGAGGGGTGGCCGGAAGGAGAAACCTCGTGATGAAGCCGCGTTTCCAGGCAGCAGTCGCGTCGGCGATGGCGATCGCCGCTTTCGTCAGCTTCGCCCCGCTTCTCGTGTCTCCCGTGAGCGCGCGCGTCGTCGTCCGGCCGCGCCATCGGCACCGCGCCCGCGTGGCGATCGTCGTGGGCCGGCCGGTGGTCATGGAGCGACCGGTGATCATTGCGGGCGTCCCCCACGGGGCGATCGACTTCGACGTCACGCCCGAGACCACCGAGGTGTACGTGGACGGGGCGATGCGCGGCCAGGTCGACGATTTCGACGGCTTTCCGGACAAGCTCTACCTGCGTGCCGGAGCGCACCTGATCGCCCTCAAGACGCCGGACGGCGAGACGCTGAGCCGCAAGGTGAGAATCGTGGCCGGGCAGGAGATGAATCTGAAAGTCGACCTCGAGGGGGGCGAGCAGGAGTCCAGGGAGGCGGCGGGGAGCTAGGAGCCGGCCCGAGCACCGGGCCGGCGCCTACGGGACGGAAATGTCGATCGCGTCCGTTCCCACCGGGAGCATCGACCCGTCATCGGCCCAGGCCATCGCCTGGCCGACGGCGACCCGTGACCGCCCAGGGGCGATCACCTCGAAGCGCACGCGGCAGTGCGTGCCGGCCCCGCTCTGGCCATGCGAGCGGTCGAGCCGGCCCACGCCGATCGTGACCACGCCGGGCTGGGAGCGGCCGTTGATCAGGAAGACGGTGCCGCTCCCGTCCTGCCTCAGGAAGTCCCCCTCCTCACCCCCAAGGTAGCGGAGCCGCGCCGCGTCGTACACCAGGTGCAGCGGCGCGTCGACGACACGCGCCGTCGAGCTTGCCCGGATCTCCACCGTCACCGAATCGCCGACCCGAAGAGCGGCGGGACTTGCGGAGAGACGGAGCACCAGAGCCGCGCCCGCGCCGTCGCGCTCCTGATCCGAAGACACGGAGCCCGGGACGGACGCGCCGGCCGAAATCCCCGCGCCTCCGCCGGTGTCCCGCGGCCGGTCATCCTCGGGCCGATCCGGGGCGGCCGCCGGCGAAACGGCGGGGGCGGCAAGGATCAACCCGGTGCCCGTGGTCGGACGGTCGACGGCGGGCGCGGCCGGCGTCCCCGTCGCCTCATCGGTCGTCGCGTCGGACTCCGAGTCGCCGGGCGCGACGGCTGCCTCGGCGCGACCGGGAGCAGGCACGGGCGTCCCCTGACCGTCGGCAGCCTGGCCGTCGGTCGCGGATTCCGCCTGTCCCCCGCCGGGCGACTCCGGGGTCGGAGGGGAAACAGCCCCCGCCGGCGGGACCGAGGCGCATCCGGCGACGGCGCACGCCATCAGAACGCACGCCAGAACGGCGCCGCGTGCGCTCAGGAGGGCTCTACTCGACGGAAAGCTGCAGTTGGTCATCGAAAACGATCTCCGGGATGGCCTGACCCGACGAATCATCCGCCCTGGCGTTCTTGAAGGCAGGGAACACCGGCCCGAACGGCGCCGCGATCAGCGCCCGGATCCGGAAGCTCATGATCAGGTCGTGACCGGGGACGCCGGCAGTCCCGGACCCTCCGGCTCTGTTGATGCCGACGATGAGGCGGCCCGGATCGGTCGGGTCGATTGCCGCGGCGAACAGCACCGTTTCATGGTCCTGGTTCAGGAAGTCTCCCTCGATCCCGCTTCCGGTGACGAACGCCAGCTGCAGCGGATCGAATTCCACGTAGAAGCTGAACCCATTGATGTCATCCGAAGTGGTCGGAAAACCGACCACGACGTCGATCAGCCACTCGTCCGGGGCGATCTGCCCGGCGCAGCGCAGCACCACGTGGTCGGCTGCCGGCGCCGAGTCTTCGCAGCGGAACGTCGGGACGGGCCCCGGAGGACCAAGCGGGGGACCGTCCGAGCCGCCTCCCGGCCCGCCGCACGCCAGAAGCGCGCCGCATACCAGGATGGCCGGACCTCTGAGGACTCGCATGGTCAGTCTCCGCCGCAGGTGCGCGCGAACACGGTCATGAACAGGTGGAAATCCGCCAGGTCGACGCAGGCGGCCGGCCCGCTCGGGGCGAGATCGAGATTGGCCGCCAGGAATCCGGTCGGCGGCGTCCCGGGACAGAGCCCGAAGGCGCGCGCAAACGTGGCCAGATCCCGGCCGTCGACACGCAGCGCCGAGGCTCCTTCGAGATCCACGTTCGAGCGGCCGCAGATCGCCTGGACCTCGCAGGAATCGCCCACCCCGTCGGCGTCCGCGTCCCCCTGGTCCGGGTTCCAGACGATGCCGCAGTTGTCGCAGCTGTCTCCGATCAGGTCGCCGTCGCTGTCCAGGCCGGCCGTGCCTTCGTCCCTCAGGCCGTTGCAGTTGTCGTCGAGACCGTTGCACACCTCCGCGACGAAGGGGTGGATGGCCGTGCTGCGATCGTCGCAGTCCCCGCAGCGATCGCCGCCGCCGAGCGCGCAGGCCGTCGAGCAGACGGCGTATCCGTCGCTGTCCAGGTCGGGGCAGATCGGATTGACGTTGAGCACGGCCGGGACTCTCAGGATCGGGGTGAACGGATCGTTGCTCGAGATCTCGATGCTGGTCTCGTAGGTCCCTCCGAACAGATCGCCGCTGTCGAAGAGGACCGCGAGGTCGATCGAGGCGGCCGGCGCGAGGGTCCCCGACATGGGATCCACGGACAGGAAATCGGACGTGCATCCCGACGGGAACAGGATCGCCACCCCCGCCGGCCCGGACAGTCCGGATCCGAGGTGGGTGACGGCCCGGGTCGCCAGGTCGATGGCGGTCAGGTTGCTTCGGCCCAGCTCCGCCACGTACGCGACGGTCCCCGCGGCGTTCAACGCGACGCCCAGGGGATCGTCGAGGCCCGCGAGGACGGGCTGCACCACGCCGGACTGAAGATCGATCGACAGCAGCCGCCCGCCGCCGGGGTCCGTGACGTACGCCTTGGCCCCTCCGGAATCGAGCGCGATGCCGCTCGGGGCGCCGAGACCCGAGGCGACGGTCGACACCGCCCCGCTTCCCAGGTCGATGGCGAGGAGCGTCCCGGCCATCTGCTCGCTGACCTCGCTGACATAGAGCGTCGTGGCGCCGGCATCGAGAGCCAGGCCCTGCGGCGACTGCAGATCGGAGGCCACGAGCGTCGCTTCGCCGGTCGACAGGTTCAACGCCTTGATCCGGCCTCGCGGGGTCCGCGTCGCCTCGCCGATGTAGGCCGTGTTCCCGTACGGGCTGAGCGCCAGCCCGACCGGGAAGTCCAGGCCCGACGCCACGCGCACCACGCTCCCGGTCGCCAGATCGATGGCCGCGAGCGTGCCGGTATCCGACTCGTTCACATAGGCGGTGATCCCGGCCGCGTCGATCACCAGGTTCGCCTGGGGCCCGCGCAGCGCGTAGGCGACCGCGGAAGCGGCGCCGGTCAGCAGATTGATGGCCGCGACCCGGCCGCCGCTCCACTCCGACACGTAGGCGAAGGGAGCGCAGGCGGCCGGCCCGCTCGCCGGTGTCTTGACCTTGAGCTGGATGGAGAAGTCGAGGTCGTTGCCGCCGAGGTTCGACAGGCTGAGCGTCTGCAGATCCCGGGTCCTCCTGAACACCGTCGTCGAGAGCGCCGCGGGATGTGCGGTGATCACCGGGGCCAGGAGTCCCCGCCCCTCCAGCGGGATCAGGATGGCCGGGGTGTCGGGATCGTTGCTGGCGATCGACAGCGTCGCCGCGTACGGGGCCTCCGCAACGGGGGTGAAGACGACGGTCAGCGCCGCCGTGGTCCGCGCCGGAATGTTCAGCGCCGAGGCCGATGGAACGAACACGGGCGAGCCGGTCCCGATCGAGTGAATCTTGAGAGTCTCGCTGCCCCGATTGTGGAGCGCGATCATCAGGCTGCGCCGGAGCCCGAGGAACAACGGGCCGAAGTCGAGGGCTGTCCGGGCCCCCTGATACGTGAGGTGCACGGTGTGCCGGTTGGCCTGACAGAAGATGTCCACGGCCGGGGTGTTCTGCACCGTCACTTCGATCACGCCGTCCCGCGCCATCGCGAGGAACGGGGCCGCATCCAGGGAGAACGTCCTGCGGGCGGTGCCGCACTCGGTGCCGATGTGGCCGAGAGTACCGAGGACCGTCCCCTCGACGGTCGCCAGGGCGGTCTCGGTGGCGTTGCCGTAATTGCCGTCGACCTGAACCTCGATCGAGGCCGGGCCTCCCGGGGCGAACGTAACCGGCAGCCTGTGGACGGTGCGCGCCCCGAAGACGCTGTAGCCCTGCTGTGTCACGGTCTCCACGGGGTCGTCGGAGATCGCGAGGTTGGGCGCGCCGATGACGGTGAGGGTCGCCGGGACGCCTTGCGTGAGGGCTCCGGGGACATTCGTCTCGATGACGACCGCCCCGGTCAGCAGCATGCTGCCGAAGTCGCCCGCATCGAGCGTGACGCTGAAGTCGCGGCTCTCTCCCGGCGGGATCGTCTCCCGGTCGGGGCTGACCCGCAGCCAGGGCACGAGGCCGATCACGTCGGCCCTGACCGCCACCTCGAGATTGCTGCCTCCGGTGTTGCCGAGGCGCAGCGTCCGGTCCGTCATCGAGCCGGTGCGCAGGGTCTCGGCGAAGGCGGCCGGAACGACGGTCATCTGCGGCGGCGGGGTGGCGGTCCCGACCAGCGGGATCCCGAGCACCGGCGCGTTGGCGGCGTCGCTCGTGATGACGATCTCCGACGCGAGGGGGTCGGTCGAGACCGGCGCGTAGGTCACCGCGACGGCCTGGCTGGCGCGCGGGGCCAGGGAGAAGGACGCCGGAGCGGCGGAGACGACCGGATCGCCCGTCTGAAGGCCCGTGACGTGCAGGGTCTCGGTCCCGGTGTTCCTGACCAGGAGGTCCAGGGCGCGGGAGTCCCCTACGAAGACGTTCCCGAAATCGAGCGCGGCCGGCTGCGCGCCGATCGCCGGCACCGGAGTCACCTCGAGCATCACGGGATGGGGAACCAGCGGCCGCAGGGGGTCGTTCGTGAGGACGAAGACCGTGCCCTCATAGGTCCCGCCGTCCAGGCCCCGCGCGTCGACGGTCACCGCGACCTCCCCGCTCTCGCCTGCGAACAGACGCCCCGAGGTCGGAGACGCGCGCAGCCACGGCGGCGCGTTGTAGATCCGAATCGCCATGCGATCGTGCAGGTAGATCCTGTTGAAGGCCACGAGGAGCCCGATCGATTGCGTCTCGTCCTGGATGCCGATGGTCGCGCTGCCGGTGTCCGCGGTCATCGACAGGTAGCGGAAGAGGATTTCCCCGGAGCTCTCGAGGGTCACCTGGAAGGTCGAGGAACCGATGCCCCCGCCCGAAAACGCCAGCACCCCGGTGTACTGCACCGTGAAGCTGTCGGGTCCGCGCGCGAACACGGCCCGGTTGGCATGGTCGAAATCGAGGTCGTCCCAGAACGGCGCGATGAGCGCCGGCGGCGCCAGGATGCCCGGCAGCGACTTGTTGGAGTAGGGAGCGTCGTTCCCGATGAACGTCAGGAAGCCGTTGGTGCTGACGCGCACCGCCGTATAGGTCTGTCCGTAGAACGGGAACGGGAATCCGAGAGGGATCGCCTCGGAGATCTGGTCATCGGTGGTCAGGGAGTCGATCGGCGATCCCCGGCCGGTGAGCACGAGGTCGTCCCAGGCGAATTCGGGGCCCCCGACCTGGTCGCTGTCGATATAGCGATAGCCGGCGGGATCCGGGCCCCCCGTGCCCGCGGCGGACACCGGTGCGCCCACCGGGGCGGCCCCCGCTGCCGGGGCGGCTCCCGCCGACTGGCCGGCGCCGCCCGTGATCGGCGGGGGGATCTCCCAGTCGAGCGATCCCACCCCCGCATTGCGCAGGGTCAGCGTCCGGGTGGCCGCCTCCCCCGTGCGCAGAGCCACGCTGAACGAGGACGGCGTGGAGTCGAACGTCGGAGGCGGCAGCGTGACGCCCGTGGCGCCGTTGCCGACGGGGCCGGGATTGCCCCATTCATCCCGGGCCCTGGCCGCGAAGTAATACGTGGTGCCGGCCTCGAGGCCCGCGACCTCCATGGTCTCCACCGTACCCGACGGCGACGGCGCGGGCGTCCCGGGCGCCCTGATCTGGGAGTCGAAGTTGAGGGCATCGATCGGATCGGGGCCGTAGCGCACGTCGTAGTTCGTGGCGCGTCCGCTCTCGCCGTCGTCCCCGGTGGCGGTGAAGCGCAGCCCGATCGAATTGCTGGTGGTGTAGTCCACCTTCAGGTCGTCGATCGGTCCCGGCGGGACGTCATCGCGCGTCGCGATCGGAAAGAAGGCGCTCAGCCTTCCGCCGCTGCTCACCAACCCGGCGAGCGTCGGGACATACACGGCCAGATCGAGGAGCTTCTGCCTGACCTGGGCCGCCGGGATCTCGGGGGCCAGGGATCGGATCAGGACCGCGGCCCCGGAGACGAAGGGGGCCGCCATCGACGTGCCGCTCAGGAAGCCGTATCCGCCCCCCGGCAGCGTGCTGACGATGTCCACCCCGGGGGCGCCGAGGTCCACCGAGCCTATCCCGTAGTTGGAAAACACCGCCTTGAGGTCGAACTGATCCGTGGCCGCCACCGAGATGAGGTTCGGCAGGTCGTACGACGCCGGGTAGAACGGGGTGACGTCGTTGTTGGTTCCGCTGTTGCCGGCGGCGGCGACGAAGACCGCGTCGGCGGCGAGCGCCTCGCGGATGGCATCCAGAAGCGCCTGCGAGGGCTCGTCGTTGTAGCTCCCCCAGGAGTTGTTCAGGATGTCCGCGCCGATCGCGACGGCGTATTCGATCGCCTCGATCGCGTCGGCCGTGCTGCCGGATCCGGCTGAGTTCAGGAACTTGAGGGGGACGAGCGACACCTGCCAGGCGACGCCGGTGACCCCGAGGCCGTTGTCGCCGACGGCGCCGATCGTCCCGGCGACGTGCGTCCCGTGGCCGAAGTCGTCCGCCGGATCGTTGTCCCCGTCGGCGAAGTCCCATCCGTGCACGTCGTCCACGAAGCCGTTGCCGTCGTCGTCCTGGCCGTTCCCGGGCACCTCGCCCGGATTCGTCCAGATGTTGGCGGCGAGATCCGGATGGGTGATGTCGATGCCGCTGTCGATGACGCCGACCAGGACGGAGCGGCTTCCGGTGCTGACGCTCCACGCCGCCTCGGCGCCGATGTCCGCGCCCGGCAGCCCTCCGGTCTGGCCCGTGTTGTGGAGACCCCAGAGGAGGGCGTAGTTCGCGTCGTTCGGGACGAGGGCGGCGTGCAGGAGATAGTTGGGCTCGGCGTACTCGACGTGCGGATTGCGGCGCAGGCGCGCGACGGCCGCCTCGGTCGTAAGCCCCGGACGAAGACGCCAGTGCTCCGCACGGCTCCTGAACCCGCGCACGGTCTGCGCGGCGAACTCGGAACGCGCCTTCGCGCGCTCCGCACCCGGCGCCCCCGTCTTGAACTTGATTAGGACCTCCCCCGGGACCCAGCGGGTTTCGCCGCCCGCCGTCTGGGCCTTCGGCTGCGGGGATCCCGGGTTGATCGAGACCGGCAGGGCCCTGGACGGCAGGAGCGCCCCGAGCGCCAGGGCGGCCGCCGGGAGGAGGCCGCGGAGACGGACGCGTGGAGGGCAGAGCGGTGCCTGGCTCGATCCCGGATCCATGCCGCCTCCGCGGGTGCGGATGTCTATGGGGCAATATACCGCAGGGCGGGACGCCCCGGCCAGAAACCTCTCCGGGGGGGCCGGTTGCCGCGGAGCGGGCTCAGCGACGGGCGCGCACCCGGGCGGTATTGACCACCGCCACACCCCCCAGGATGACGGCGGTGCCGGCGGCCATGCGCCAGTCGAGCGCCTCGTCCAGGACGAGCCAGCCGAGGACCACGGCGATGATCGGGTTGACGTAGGCGTAGGTCGACACCTTGGCGGCCGGGACGTGGTGCAGGAGCCAGATGTAGGCCGTGTAGCCGCAGAGCGACCCGGCGACGATGAGCCAGGCGAGGGCCAGCGCGGCCGACCGCGTGAGGTGGAACCGGGGCGCCTCCCCCAGAAGGAGCCCGGTCCCGGTCAGCGCCAGGCCGGCGATCAGCATCTCCAGCGCCGCGCCCATGAGGGGAGGGATGCCGCGAATCCGGCGCCGGGCGTAGATCGACCCCCAGGCCCAGCACAGGTTGGCCAGGAGGAGCGCCAGCTCTCCCTTGAAGTCGCCGAGCCCCCGCCCGCCCCCTCCAAGGCCCGCGAGCTTCGGTCCCATCAGGATGAGCATGCCGCCGAAGCCGATCACGAGTCCCAGGACACCGATCGGGGAGAGCCGCTCGCCGTCGGGGCGGACGGCCTCGATCCCGGCGACGAAGAACGGCAGGTTCGCCACGATGACCGCCGCCATGCCGGACGGGACCGTCAGCTCGGCCCAGGTCACCAGCCAGTTCCCCCCGAACATGAGCAGCAGGCCGGTGATGGCGATGGGGACGAACAGAGAGCGTGGTGGCAGCGGGACGCGGCGCCATCTCAGCCAGGCGAGCAGGAGAGCGCCGGCGATCGTGAAGCGGGCGCCCGCCATCAGCGCCGGCGGGAGATCGCGCACCCCGAAGCGGATGGCCAGGTAGGTCGATCCCCACAGCGTGTAGACCGCCGCGAAGTTGAGGGTGATCAGGAACCGGTGCCGCTGCTCGGTGGCCGCAACGGCGGCGGGATTCGTCATGATGGCGCCGGATTCTACCAGAGCGGCGACGGCTCAGGAGCCGACCGAGGATTCGGACCGGCTCCTGGTGTAGAATCCGGAAACTCGATCGGAACGCGAGGAGGACCCCTTGGCCGAAGTCGCCACGACCCGCTGGCCCTCATTGTTCGCCGTGATGCGGCATGCCGAGAGCCTGGCCACGGAAAGACGCAAGCACCTCGAGGAGATGCACTCGCGCGACATCCACCTGGGCCTCGACATGCGCGACGTGGACGTTCCGCTCACGGACGAGGGCAGGGAGAACGCCCGGCGCACCGGGCGCTGCCTGGACGAATGGGAGCCGTTCGACGTCCTGTACGTCTCGCCGTACAAGCGCACCCTCGAGACCGCCGCCGAAGTCCTGGCCGCGCTCCGGAGCCGTCCGCTCCTGGTGAAGGAGGAGCGCCTGCGCGAGAAGGAGTGGGGCGTCTTCGAGGGGCTGACCCGGCGCGGCATCCGCGAGAAATATCCCGAGGAGGACGAGCGCCGGAAGCGCGTCGGCAAGTACTTCTTCCGGCCGGCCGGCGGGGAGTCGTACGCCGACGTCAACCTGCGCGTCCACTCGTTCATCGGCACGCTGGTGCGCGAGCACCCGAGGCAGCGCGTGCTGGTGATCACCCACCAGGTGGTCGTCCTCTCCATCCGGAAGCTCCTCGAGCGCCTGGAGGAGGAGGACATCATCGCGCTCGACCGGCAGGACGAGGCGCGGCCGGCGTCGCTTCTGGTCTACGAGCTGGGGGAGCGGGACGGGATCCGGGACGCCCTCGTCCGCCGGCACTGGAACCTCATTCTCCACGATCGCGCGGCGGCGCCTCCCGCCCGCGCGGCCACGGGGGGCACCGATGAGCGATGAGCTGATCCTGTACGTGGGGGAGAAGAACATCTCCTCCTGGTCGATGCGCGCCTTCGTCGCGCTGTCCGCCAAGAACCTCGAGTTCGACGAGCGCACCATCCCCCTGCGCGAGGACAAGGACCGCGCGCAGAGACGGCGCGTCTCGCCGACCGGGCGGGTGCCGGTCCTGCGCCACGGCGATCTGGTCATCCCCGACTCGCTGGCGATCATCGAGTACCTGGAAGAGACATTCCCCCCGCCCGCCCACCCGGCGCTCTGGCCGCAGGACCGGGCCGAGCGCGCCCACGCGCGGTGGCTGGCGGCGACGATGCACTCGGGCTTCATGAAGCTGCGCGAGTCGATGTCGTTCAACCTGTGCTTCCTGAAGGAGCCGCCCCGGCCGACGGCCGAGGCGATGCAGGAGGCGGCCGAGATGCTGTCCCTCCTCCAGGACGCCCTGGACGGGAAGAAGGCGCCGGGCCCGTTCCTGTTCGGCCCCTTCACCGCCGCCGACGTCATGTACGCCACCGCCATCGTGAGGCTGACCACCTTCCGCGTGCCGACCGCGGCCGCCCCGAATACGCCGGCCTACATGGAGGCGGTCCTGTCGCACCCCGCGGTGAAGCGCTGGATGGACGCCGCCAGCGCCCTGCCGCCGCGCGAGACGTACTAGGAGATCTCGTGGCTTCCGAGCGGGCGATCCGGATCGAAGCGGACGGTGTGCGGGTGTACGCCGTCCTGGACGGGAGTCCGACGGCCGACGCCGTGTGGGACGCGCTCCCCATCAAGGGCTCGGCGCAGCGCTGGGGGGAGGAGGTCTATTTCGAGGTCCCGCTCGACCTGCCCCTCGAGAAGGGGGCCCGGACCGAGGCCGCGGTCGGGGAGATCGGCTACTGGCCGGAGGGGCGTGCCATCGCCCTGTTCTTCGGTCCGACCCCGGCCTCGACCGGCGCCGCCCCCGTGGCCGCCTCGCCGGTCAATGTCTTCGGGAGGATCACGGGCGATGCGACCCGCCTGACCCGCGTGCGGCCCGCCGCCGCGCTGAAGCTGACCCGCCTCGAGGGGTAGGAGCCCGCCCGGGCCACAGGCCGGGACGCGCTTCCGCTACCACGTGTACCGCACCTGGTAGGTCACCGTCTTCTCGCCGTCCGGCGGGATCTTCACCCTGAACTCAATCGTCCGCGAGTCGAGCTTGTCGTACGGGTCGGACGACACGAGGACCTTCCAGGTGGACCAGCGGTACAGGTGCTCGACGACCCGCACCTCCACCGGCTCCTTCTTGTGGTTTCTCACCTTGAGCTCGAACGATTCCTCGGCGCTCTCCTTGCCGGAATCGACGCGATAGCCGGTCTGGCGGCGCTCGCCGGCGAGGTCGAAGGCGTTCCCGAGGAGGAGGCGCACCTTCTCGTTCTCCGCCGTGTGGCCCAGGAGGCTCTCGCCGATGAACTGGCGCGATCCGTCCGTGTCGGCGCGGTAGACCTTGATGGTGCCTCGGGGCATCGGCAGTCCGAGCCCGGCCGTCCTGCTGTTGGTGAACTCGAGCATCGTGGTCACGCGCGTCCCCCCCTCCGTGCCGTAGTCGGGGCGGGTGCGAACCATCTCGGGGTCCCATCCCATGTACGCCCCCATCATCGCCCCGTCATAGATGTAGAGGCGCGCGGCGGGGACGTCCGCCCCCCGGAAGAGCTCGATCTGCCGCGGCTCGCCGTCCCTGAGGGAGACGGGGCGCGGCAGCGCATAAAGATGATACTCGTCGAACGACCGTTCCGAGGCCTCCTGGGGCGGCGCGGGAGCGGATTCGAGCGCGAGCACCATGCCCCGGGCGCGCGGCCCCTGGACCCGGCCGACCTCGCCGGCCATGAGCTGGATCCGGGCGTTGTCCCACGAGGCGCCGCTCGAGTTGGCGAGCGTGACCCAGGCGGAGAGATCGAAACGATCCCCCTTCTCCGACGTCACGGCGTTGTAGGTCGTCTTCCACCCCACCCCCGTGGTCAGGTAGGAGAGCTCCAGGGCCCGCTCCCCGGCGCGCGCCGACCAGAGATCCCACGCGAGCGCGGGCCCCAGAAGCGCGCCGGCGACCGGCGCGTCGAACAGCGGCTCTCCCGGGAGCGAGAGCTGGATCTTGCCGTCGACCTCGACGATGGGCGAAAGCGCCCCTTCCGGCCCCGGCGTCGTCCCGCTCCTGAGGACGCGCCCGCTCACGATCTCCCTCCTGCCGGTGGCCGGATTGAGAGTCAGGAACGCCACCACCTTCCCCTCGCTCTTCCTGAGAAGGGATTCGCGGCTGAGGGGATCCCCCTCGTGGCGCTGCGCCAGGACGCGCAGCCCCTTCGGGTCCTGCCGATCGCGCAGGACGACCGACTCCGGCTCCAGGAGGGCGGGCACGCCGCCGAAGCGCGCCTCGTTCTCCCCCTCCTTCAGGCGCAGCGTCCGCACCTCCCGGACGAGGGCGAAGTCCTGGTTGTAGATGGTGATCTGCGGCGCCTCGTCGGCCGCCGCCCGGCCGGTGGCCAGCGCGGCGAGCCCGAGTGCTGCGGCCATCGGTGCGATGCGGATTCGAGCGGTGCCCATGCGGTCTCCTCCCGGCCCCGCACGATAGCACCCCGGGGGCGGCGCGACAACGCCGCCGGCGCGCTTCCGCGCCTGTCATGCATGCGCCGCCGGCGCGCCGTTGGCTTGACCGCGGACCTCGAGCCGCCTACGATGCGCGCGCCGACGGGCACCGCCGTTCACCCGGCCCGATCCACCAGGAGGACTCGATCATGAGAAAGGTCGCATCCCTGCTCGCAGCCTGCGTCCTGTGCACCGCCGCCGCGGCCGCCCCGCCGGCCGGCGAGTCCCCCTACGGAGGGCTCTCCCCCATCGGCGGCCGGATCTACCACGTCGAGTACCTGCGCGCCTTCCCCGGCAAGTCGGACGACTACGACCGGTTCGTGAAGACCGTGTTCCGACCGATGCTCGACGCCATGGTGGCGCGCGGCATCTGGCAGAAATACTTCTTCCTGACGGTCCCCTATCACGGCGTCGCGCCGTGCAGCGACTACACCCACGTGTTCGTGGCGCAGCTGCGCAATTTCGCCGCGCTGGACGACGAGCAGCGGGCCTGGGCCGAAGTGCAGAAGAAGCTCCACCCGGACGAGGCGGAGCGCCGCCGCCTGTTCGAGGAGGACCTGCCCGGAATCCGGGAGATGGTGCGCGAGGAATTCCTTCAGGACTTCGACTGGAAATAGCCTGGGAGCCTGTCCGAATGCCCGGACAGGCTCCTACGGACACGCCAGGATGACCCGCTCGCTGCCGTCCGAGCGGCGCCCGTAGCTCCCCATGCCGCAGGCGTTGTCGCCGCGGAGGAGGTAGTAGAAGCCCTGTCCCCGCGCCGGGAGCTCGGTGTCGGTGGTCGTGAGCGGCGGGCTCGCGAAATCGTTCCGCAGGCAGGCGGCGCCGGCGAACTCGCTCCCGGCTGGCTGGCCGCCGTGCAGATCCGAGAGGGGCCCGCGGACCAGGTCGTACACCGTGGCCGGACCCGACGCCCCGGCCAGCGAAGTCCAGGCGAGCGTCGCCTGGTCGAGGAACGAGAGGGTCAGGGAGGATTCCCCCGGGGCGGACCACAGGGTCGGATCGAGCGGCCGGCAGTCGGCGAAGTCGTCGAGCGGATCGTTGTCGTCGTTCGGATCGCAGGCGTCCCCCAGGAGATCGCCGTCGAAGTCCTGCTGCCCCGCGTTCGCGACCAGCGGGCAGTTGTCGAACGCGTCGGCGATGCCGTCGGCGTCGCCGTCGCGACGGTAGGTGGCCTGGACCGCCGACGAGTCGTTCAGGAACGGGTCGCGCGCGAAGAAGGAGACGACCGTATCCATGGTGAGGACGATGACGACGCTGTTCGGTCCGCTGAAGGTGCCACTCCCGCCCGGGAGCGGTATCGATCCGTCGAGAGTGTAGTAGATCGTCGCCGGCTCGTCGGAACGGAGCGTGACGCTCAGGACACCCGTGAACAGGGATCCGGCGGGTGACGCCGTGACCACGGGCGGCCTCAAGTCCGGCAGGAGGAACTCACCGGCGTCCGCCTCGAGTTGCGCCAGGGCCGTGGGGTCGCCGGACGCACGAACGATGCGATACACCAGCTCGGCTATCCGCGCGTCCAGGTTGGCGAGGGCCGCCGGATCTCCGTTGGCCTCGTCGAGCGCCGCCGCCAGGACGCCCACGCCGGCGCGCAGGTTGACGAGTGCCGCCGCGGTGACCTGCGGCCCGGCCATGAGGGAGGCGGCCCGTTGCCCGGGCTCGAGGCCCTCGACGGCGGCCAGGGACGCCGCTCCTCCCGCAGCCGCTCCTCCGTCCCCCGCCATGGCCCGCGCCTCCTCCACGGCCCGCGCCACCTGCTCGGCGCCAGCGGTGATGTCGGCCAGGGCCGCGAGATCGCCCGCACGCTCCGCGACGACGTCGGCGACGATGCCGCGGTAGAACCCCCCCGAGGCGAAGGCGTCCCCGGTCTCGTAGACGGCCTCCTCGGCTCGCGCCACGATCCGTCCGTAGATGGAGAGGGTGGTTGCGGCGGCCGCGTTCGCAGCCCCGACCAGGACGGAAGGATCCGCCGGCGGGTCGGCGAGGGCCGCGAGGAGATCGTCATCGAGCGGCGCTCCGTCGAGCGCCTTGGTCATAGCCTCGTCGCTCGTCCCGAAGTAGCCGTCGGCCAGGGGCGTCGGGACGGCCCGGACGATGTCCTCCGCGAAGGCGACCCAGTCGCCGTAGGTCGGGTTGAGCGGATCCTCGGCCGCTTCCAGAAGCGTCGCACCCAGGAGCCCCAGATGCGTCGCGTGCCGCAGGACCTCGGCCTGCCGGCCCGTCAGGCCCCGGCCTCGCTGCCCGAGGATCAGATCGTTGCGCGCGTACAGTCCGTCCGGAGCGAGCGGGCCGGAACCGTCGGGATCGAAGTCATGATCCTCCGCGCCGGGGAAATTGCCGAGCGGCGGCCGGTCGACGTCGGCGATCGGGATGCCCGTGTAGTCCAGAGCCAGCGCGGGAAGGGGCGTCTCGATCGCGTGCTCCAGCATCTGGAGCATGGCCGAGGCGCGGGCATCGACGGCGATCCCCGGCCTGTCGATGACGTACTGCAGCGCCATGGCGTACTTCATGAACCAGTCGTCGGCGCCGATGAACTCGCCGTCGGCGAAGATACGGCGCGGCAGCAGGGACGACCAGGCGAAGAACGGCACCAGGCGGTGGAGCACCACCCGGGGCTCCCCCTGGTCCGCTATCCTCAAGATGAGATCCGCCTCGCCCCGCGTCGGCACCTGGCTGAATATCCCGTTCGCGCCGGTCGCCGGCCTCGGGGCGGGCGGGTCGGGCGGCGGGACCGGCAGGAGGAGAAGGTCGGAGCCGCGGGGGGAGAGCGTCTCGACCTGCGAGCCGGCGAGCGGGATGCCGTCCGGCCGCGCGGCCGTCCCCGAGAAGCGGACCTGGCGCATCTCCGCTCCCGGGGGCGGGATCGATTCGCCGCAGGACGGATTGCTCCCCAGCCGCATCTCCTCGAAATCGCTCCATCCGTCGAGATCGCAGTCGACGTCCGCGTCCGCCACCAGCGGATCGAAGCAGTGATCGGGCTCGAACTCCGCCAGATCGCAGGCTCCCGGCCGGCGGCAGAAGCGCACGCAGCGACCCGCTTCCCAGATGTCGATCAGGCCGTCCCCGTCGGTGTCGGCGTTCTTCGCCTGGACCACCTCGTAGGTCTCGGTCACGATGGGGCTCGCGGGCCTCGCCGCCTCGGTCGCCTGGAACTTCAGGGTCCGCAGCGCCTGGCAGCTCCCGGCCGCGTCGCACGGCATGACGTAGATCGGAGTGGCGGGATTGAAGATCGGCGAGGCCCCGCCGGGATCGCTGCCGTCCGTCGTGTACCGGATCGTCGCCGTCGGCGAATTCGAGGCCAGGACGACGGCCTGCGTCGCCACGTAGCGTCCCCCCTTCGGGTTCGCTTCGACGGTCAGGAACTCCGGCCCCGGGACGTCGACCAGGTGGACGCGCGAGCCTGCCGGTGCGACGGAGTTCGTGGTCACGCGGAACGGGACGCCTTCGCCGAGGCCGACATGCATCGCCCCCTCCGGCGCGGCCTCCAGGAGCTCGAGTGGCGCCGGAAGCGGGTCCGGCTCGCTGAAGATCTCGATGAAGGCGGAGATCCCGTCCCAGTCGTAGTGGTGCAGCGTGACCTCGCCCGAGGGATTGATCCCCTCGTACACCTTCAGCTTGATGATCCCTCCCAGGATCTCGAGCTTCAGGAAGTAGACCTGGCTGTTCGGAAGCCCGACGTTCATGAACTGGCGCGTCGTGAACCGGGCGCCGTCGTATCTCAGGACGGCGAGCCGGCTCTGGCGGGAGTCCCCCGGGGAGACCAGGACCTCGTAGGCCACCACGACGAGCGGATTGCTCACCCCCGCGGCGACCGCCACCGGATCCTGGATGGCCCAGAAGCGGCCACCCCAGTCGCCGATCGTGCCGCCGGCCGGATCGGGCAGGGCGTACGAGTCGGTGCGGGTGAACATCCCGCTGCCGCTCGGGTTCTCGAAATGGATCTGCAGGACAGAATGCAACGGGCCCTGCGCCACGGCGGGCCAGGCGGTGGCGACGGCCGCGACCACAAACCCTGCGGCGAGAGCGAGCCTCTTCAACGCCTGCGACCTCTTCATGGAACGACGACCTCCGCCGGCGGGCTGCCGTAGACCGTATCGATCTCCCCCTCGTTCCGCTTTCTCGGGTCCGCGGTGGCCGTCACCTCCGGGTCGACGGTGGGGGGTGGGTCGCTGAAGCCGAGAACCGTGTAGCGGTACGTCCCCGAAGGGATCCCGGCGCCGGGGATCCCGTAGTCCCGCCAGCAAGCGGGCCGGACCGCCCCGACACCTCCCCGCAGATCCTCGAGCGCCCCCTCGCAGTCGCTGCAATCGAGTTCATCGCCGAGCGCCGGGCCGCCCCTGTCGTAGGCGTCGACGTCGAGACGGGGGCTGCGCTGCTGGAAACCGTCTGGCCGGTCGCCGTCGGACTCGACGCGGGCCCGGAAGACGGCGACATGCTTCGGATGGCTCCCGACCGCCCCGCCCGGGAATGGCTGCCCCCGGTCCCAGCAGAGCGCCACGTAGTCGGTCGGGGCGTTCACGAAGACCGCGGCCAGAGGGAAGGCGGAAGGCGACGGACGGGCCGGCCACGTCAGGGCGTCCGGGTCGGGATCCGGAGGGAGGGGCCCGGCGATCGCCGGCTCGCTCAGGACGCCGGCGACGTCGATCGCGTAGATCTCGACCACCGCGTCCTCCTCCAGGGCGAGTCCGCTCAGCGTGCGCCCGAATTGCTTGGCGACGGGGTCCCAGCTCAGCAGGGGCCCCAGGTCCTCCTTGTCGGCCAGGATCTGGGTCGCGTTTCTCGTGATGATCCGGTACGGAGAGGGGGGTCCCCCGGAGCCGTCCACGTCCATCCCAATCATCGCCTCGCTGGCGAGGGCGTTGTTGTCGGGGAGGATCTCGAACAGCAGGGCCGAGAAGCGGTCGCCGGCCTTTCCGACCCGCAGCAGGAAGCCGACCAGCGCCTCGGCTCCCGGAGCGTGCCACTGGATCTGCCAGTCGCCGTCCGCCTGGAGGACGGAGCGGACGATCGTCGACCTGGGCGGCGGCGCGGTCCCCTGCAGGTAGGCGGGAACGGCGGGATTCACGGAGACCCCGATGTTCGCGTCGCGGTCGAGGGCACGGAGCCGGTATTCGAGCTTCTGGGAGACCCGGGTACGGAACTGCTCATGCGCGTCCCAGGCGGTGTCCGCCGGGCCGGTGAGAAACGCCTCCTCCACGGGGCGGAAATCCTTTCCCTTCGCCCCCCGGTACAGCCGGACGCTCATCGTGTCGGCATCCATGGGCGGCGGCCCGGCCGCTCTCACTTCGTAGCCCCAGTCATCGCAGGAGCGCGGGAACATGCCGATGCTCCCTCCGGCGAGGCACCAGGCATCGTCGTTCGGATCGGCTGGGGGACAGACGGTGTGGCTGGGATCGCACGGCCAGCAACGGATGCAGGGCAACTCGTGGCTGCCGGTTGCAGGGGGACAGGTCGGCCCCGGTTTGCAGAACGGCACAACGTAGTTGATGGTCGGAGGCGTCTCGTCATACACGACGCCGCGCACAGGGGCGGAATAGGGGCTCTCGTTGGCGGGGTTGTCGCACGCCGGAGTGTCGAGGGCCGTGACCGCGTACCAGTAGATCTTCCCCCGGTTGAAGCTGCTCGCCGGCTGGGAATCGGTGCACGACGTCAGCGGCGCAGCAACCGAACAGACCACGCAGGGATTGAGCGACGGGTCGACGGCGCAGAGTGTCGGGTCCGGAGGCGGCTTGAGGAGCGACTTGAAGTCGGTGAAGCGGTAGACGCGGTAGGTCGCGGTGTCGTCGATGTACCGGGTGCCGCCGTCCAGCGTGACCGGGTCGTTCGTGTTGGGCGCCCACGAAACTTTGATGCCGGCGCTCGAAGGACTCAGGACCTGCGCCTTGACCTCGCGCACCTGCCGCGGAACCCCCAGATCGGGGGCGCAGGCCTCTCGGACCTCGCTCGGAGTTCCCCCCTGACCCAGCAGGTTGCGGGGCACGAGCCAGTAGCAGTATTTCTGCCCCTTGGCCAAGGGAGGGATCGCCTCGTTGGAGCCGTCGTCGACGAAGAAGAAGTCGAGCATCTTCTTCGGATCCGGCGGCGCCGAGATCGCCAGGACCGGCCATTGGTTCACCTGGAAGACTCCCGCCGGCGGCAGCGGGGGGCAGGGGTCGAGGGGGGGCTTGTCGGAGCGCAGGATGTTGTAGCCGAAGCCCGGCGGCTCGGTCTCTCGGCCGACGGGCGATGCGGCGCGGTTCGGCTTCCACGTCAGGTAGATCTTCCCGTCGCCGAACTCGCCGCCGTCGAGCTCCCCGTCACCGTCCACGTCGATGTCCCCGTCGGCGGGATCGGGGAAGTTGCCTCGCGGAGGAAGATCGATGTCGGCCATGCGCACCGCATCCAGGCCCTCGGGTTGCGGCAGCATCGTGTCGGTCCCCGCCAGGGCCCAGACCTTGCCGAGGCGCTCGACCGCCGCTCCGGTGCCGGGATCGATCCCCCACAGCTCGTAGAGGTAGCGCGTGCCGACGACGACGGCGGTGTCCAGGTAGGCCACGCCTTCGGTGATGGAGACGCCGTAGTTGGCGTTGACGAGCATCCGGTACTGCATCTTCGAGGCGGGATCGGACAGGCCTCGCAGGGCCAGGAGCCGCGCCGACAGCGCCGGCCCGAGCTCGGGCTCAAGGGCCAGCATCAGATCGTCGCGGATCGCGGAGCCGGGCGGGAAGACCGCCTCGATCGCGAGCTGATCGTCGATGCGCGCCACGGTCGCCAGGTCGGCGAGCGCCGGTTTGAAGTCGGCCCGCCGCTTCAGGAGATAGGTGGCGTAGGGAGACGGACCCTCGGTCACCACCCAGAGGAGGAGCACCTTGGGCGCCGCCGCTCCGCCGCCGACGGTGGCGGAGAACAGGAAGCGTCCGCCGGCCCGGGGTGGCTCCGCCCGTGAGGCGACCGGAAGGAGGGCCGCGCCGAGCAGGGCGAGCGCCGGCGCCAGGAGCCTCGCCGCACGCCGCGTACGGGATCTAAGGACCGCTGCAGTCGGGGCCATTGAGATCTCCATCGATCGTGCCGCTCTGCGAATCGGTGCTGAACTCACCGTCCATGACGCAGGAGAGGCACCAGTCGTCGTTCAGGACGTCCCGGCGGGTGTCCCAGTCGTTCGGCTCGCACCACCCGACACCGCCGGCCAGGAACCCGTATCCGCCGAGATGCCAGACGTCGTCGGTCAGCCCTCCCAGGAGGGTCAGGTCGGCCCGCGCCGTGACGGCACAGACGAGCGAGCCCGTCGCATAGGCTCGGATCTTGGCGCCGAACGTCGGGCCCTCCTCGAAGAGCCAGAAGGCCGCCCCGCCTCCCGCGTTCAGGCGGTACGGGACGCACTCCGGTCCGCCCATCACCGGGAAGCTGGCCTCCGCCCGCGCGTAGATCCCGGTGAGCGTGTCGAGCCCTTCGAGGACCTCGCCGACCTCCGGGTCGATCCGCTGGATCGGCGCGATGTCCACCGACTTGCCGAGGAAGAACCCGCCGGAGGCGGTCACCGCCTTGTACTTGCCGCGCCCCATGCCGGCGAGGTAGTAGTAGTCGTCGCCGGAGACGTCCTTGTCGGGGTCCCCCATCCCCAGGCAGAAGCCGAGCTCGTCGAACTCCACCTCGCCGAACTTCACGCCCGAGAGATCGATCTCTCCGTCGAAGCCCCAGACCCGGAAACGATCCGGCTCGGCGAAGGTGGGAGGATCGAAGCGGAACGTGGCCTGCACCGTCTTCGCCCGCACGCCGTCGATGGCCCAGCCGAGATCGACGTTGTGCGCCCCGACGGTCACGTCCGCCGTGTCCTCGGCGCCGAACTCGTCCTCGGTGTTGGCGGTGTGGCTGTTGAAGTTCACGAACCCCTTGAAGTTCAGGAAGCCGAGGATGTCGACGTCGGCGTCGATGTTGAGGGTGTCGATGGCGAAGTCCCTGGCGACCGAGGCGCCCTGGCCCAGCCGGAACGCTCCCGGCCCCGACAGGTTGAGGACCTTGAACGGCTGCTGGGCGACGCTCGCCACGTCCCGGATGCCGTTGATGACCCCCTTCACGCGGCCCGCGGCCCGCACCACATCGGCCGGCAGGAGGTCGCTCACGGCATCGCGCATCGCCCCCGCGGCGTAGGAGCGCAGATTGAAGCTCGCCGGCAATCCCAGCCGGGCGGCCCCCGCCTTGAGGGCCGGCACCAGCTCGCCGGCGTCCGAGGGAATTTCCCCCGGCAGGTCGAGGTTTTCGAATTTCATCATGCCGTTCAGGAACCCCGTGCAGTCCGAGTCGCAGACGGACGGGTTCTCGGTCGCCTCGGTGTACAGGGCCAGATCGGACAGGAACCCAAGGTAGAGCTCCGGCCGCAGGCGCGGCAGGAACTCGTCGGGCGAAAAGTCGCCGAGGCTGGCATTGTCGCCGAACAGCTTGACCAGGGCCGGCAGCTTGAAGAACTTGAAATCGAGGACGCCGCTCTCGGAGACGAAGCGGGCGGCGGTGTCCCGGACGGAGCCGACATCGCGAATCGGCGGCATGTACTTCAGGTCGAAATCGAGATTCACGAGCCCCGCCAGGATCCTCCGGCTGACGTGCACCTTGTTGGCCACGCTGTCGAAAGCGCCGCAGTCTCCGAACGTATCGACGCCGCCCCCCTGGGTGACTCGGATGCAACTGTCCGGCGCATCGTAGAAGGGCACCAGGATCTCCCCGGTCACGTCGTAGCGCGGGGTGTCGGCGTCGATCACGGAGGGGGATGCGCCGGGCCCGCGACCCGCCCCCGCTCCTCCGCACGAAGGGTTCCTCGGCTCCAGGCTGGCGTGCATCAGGTCGATGTCGAACCCGTGGTCCTTCTCCAGCTTGTTGCGGATCGACCCGTGGCTCCCGGTCAGGATGATGTCGCTGCACGCCAGAGGCCCCTCCGGCTCGGGGGTGAAGTCCATCGGAACCATGTCCTCGAAGCGATCCGAGGCGGGCGGTGGCGGGTCGGGCACTCCGAGGATCTGGGATTGCAGATCGAGCGGCGCTTCCGCCGAGACCCGGAGGTAACGGAGCTGCTCGCAGAGGAGATCGGGGCAGTTGGCCGGGATCACCGGCGAGCAGGGACCGCCGGCGCAGTCGGCCACGTCCAGCCGCGCCGCTCGCGGGACGATGTCGGCCTGCCAGCAGGCCAGGACCTTGGGATCGCCCGCGTCGGCCATCTGGCCGAGGCCGTTCTCGCCCAGGTTGGCGCAGCCATCGACGGAGGTCGGCGAGCTGAAGGTGAATCGGACGTCGGAGGGGGAAGGGATGACGATGCTGTTCACCACAAGGCCGCTGCCGGCCGCCAAGGGAATGTTGTCCAGGATGGACGCTCCGAACCGCCCGAGCGTCATCCGGTATCCCATGTAGGGGAAGTCGACCCCCGGCAGCGCCAGGGTCCCGGCGTCGGCGATGCCGCTGACCCCCGAGCGGCGGACGTAGAGCTGCGTCCTGTCCGAGCTGGCGGTGAAGGAATGAGGGGAGGCCGGCGGGTCGGGGGGCGGACAGGTGGTGTCGATCCCGACCGTCCCCGCCGCCGCGGTCAGGTCGATGTTGAGCCCGGCATAGATTCCGGGCTCATCCGTGGGGCCACCTCCCTGCCTGGCGAGCAGGTGGTCCTGGACCGTCGGCTCCGTCACGCCGATCCGGGCCACCGTTCCCGGGGCGAAGAATGACAGCGAGTCCGGACCGAGCCCCCCGGCGAAGAAGCCACGCGGATCGCGCAGGTCCGGGTCGTCCCAGTTTCCCGTGTCTCCCCAGAACAGCTCGCTGAGGCCGGACAGCCCCGGCGGAGGGATGCGCAGCTCGCCGCCTGGCAGGAGCGTCCCGCCGATGAAGGCGAGGGAGATCGATCTCTGTCCCGTGCAGTCGTCATGGATCAGGTAGCCGTCCAACGCCGCTTCGGCGATCACGTCGCCGGTGTGAAGCGTCAGCGTCAGGGTGCCGGAGAGCGATCCGCCGCCCGGCTCGGTGTCCGTGAACTCGATGCTCGACCCGGCGCTCAGGCCGATGCTCGCCCCGGCCGGGAACAGGAGCGCGTACGTCGCCCCGGCCGGCGCCGAGGACAGGGTGGCGCGCAGGCCGCTCCGTACGAAATAAGGGGTGGCGGGCGAGTTCACGCTCCAGCCGAGGCCGAAGATGCCGTCGTTCGCGTCGTCCGCCGACCCGCAGGCGCCGGAGACATCGCAGCGCGTCTGCCCGGGCGCGATCTCCTCGCCTCTCTCCTTCTCCGGGAAGACGAGATCCGAGAGGCCGAGCTCCGCCCGGCTGCGGGTGAGGACGACCGAGGTGCCGGCCTGGGGCCTGATCTGGAACGGGTAGTCCTTCGGAGCGATGTAGAACAGGGCCGGATCCAGGGCGATCGAGATGGCGAAATCGAGGTCCTGCTCGAGAAGTACCGGCGGGAACGGCAGATCCTCGCCGCCAGCGCTCGTCAGGCTGTCCGGAAGCTTCAGCCACATCCCGAGCCTGGGCGGCCCCACGACCCCCGGGAGGCTCGCGGCCCCGGACGGACCGAGGGTGAAGGAGTGCAGGCGGATGTCGAGATCGTCGGCCGCCGGGAAGATGATCGGGTCGAGAGGCGCGGACACGGTCGCCGATCCCGCCACGACCCGGAACGCCGGCTTGCCATTCAGGGCGGTGTCCGCGGCGTCGCGCGTCACCGTGAGGGCGGCGAACGAGAACGATCTCGTGCAGGCGGCCGGCACGGCGCAGTTCCCCATCTTGACCGTGGCGGAGCCCGACACCAGGTACTGCGAGGCCGGCAGGTAGCCCACGGAAGAGTAGCCGGTCACGACCGCCTCGACCCGGCGCGGATCCCCCTTCGGCCCGAACTCCAGGTAGACGGGCGGATCGAATCCCAGGTAGACGAAGGCGCCCCCCTCGCTCAGTTCCGGGGCACGGTAGAAGGAGGCTCCGACGAGGACGTCGGCGTTGTCGTCGCCGTTCACGTCCCCGGCCGAGGCGACCGAAATCCCGAATTGGGCGCCGGCCTGGACGGTTGCAAACCAGTGGGCGTTGGTCGGAGTTCCATCCACCCCCAGGTCCGCGGCCGAGCCGTGCCAGAGGAACGCCTGCCCGCTATTGGCTCCCAGGGTATCGTCGTAGAAAGGTGCCCCCAGGATGACGTCGTCATACCCGTCGTCGTCCACGTCCCCCGCCGACGCCACCGAATAGCCGAGCTGGGCGTTCAGCTGGTTGCTCTGCACGGTCCAGGCGGCGGGTGCCGCCGGGACCAGGCCCCCCGGCGCACCGAGGTAGACGAAGGCTCTCCCTTCGTTCGTGTCGGCGTCGGGGACGTCGGCCTGGGGGGCGCCGACGATGAGGTCGCCGAAGCCGTCGCCGTTCACGTCCCCCGCCGACGCCACCGACCAGCCGTAGCGGTCGCCGTCCTCCCCCAGGGCGCTCCAGCTGGCGGTCCCGGGAATTCCCGGAATGGCCGGCCCGCCGGGAGAACCCTCCCACACGAAGGCCGCCCCCTTGTTGTCGCCGGCGACGGCGTCGAAGAGCGGGGCGCCGATCACGATGTCGGCGAAGGGACCGAAGTCCACATGGCCGGCCGAGGCCACCGAGTAGCCGAACTGCGCTCCCAACTGGTTGCTCTCGGCGATCCAGACAGGCCCCGGGGAGAGTCCGCCGGCCAGGCCACGGTAGAGAAATGCCCTCCCCTCGTCGTCGGTTCCGGCGGCCGGGGTCTCATAGAGCGGCGCGCCGACCAGAACCTCGTCGAACCCGTCGCCGTCGACATCCCCCGCCGAGGCCACCGACCAGCCGAACTGGGAGCTGTTCTGACCGCTCTCCGCCCCCCAATCGGCGTTGGTCGGGGTCCCGGGATCTCCAAGCCCCGCGAGGGAGCCATGCCAGACGAGCGCCAGCCCACGGTCGTTCCCCGCGACCGGCCCGATGTCATAGAACGGGACGCCGACGATGATGTCGTCGCAGCAGTCGCCGTTGACGTTCCCCGCCGACGCCACCGCCCGGCCGAGCTGCGCGTTGGCCTGGTTGCCCTCGGCGGTCCAGTCGGCGCTGGCGGACAGCCCCAGGACGGAGCCGTGGTAGACGAAGACCTTTCCTTCGTTGAGCTCGCCGCCGTCGTACATGTAGGCGCCCACGATGACGTCATCGAAGCCGTCGCCGTTGACGTCCCCGGCCGAGGCGACCGAGAGGCCGAGCTGGGCGCCCCCCTGGTTCCCCTCCGTGGTCCACGCGGGATTCGTGAGCAAGGGATCGATGGTGATCGGGTAGATCGCGCCGGAATCATCGACGTGCAGGCGGAGCCTGCCCGGACGCAGGTCCATGCCGGACGCGAGAGCCCGGCCGGCCGCGTCCCAGGCGGCGAGACCTCCATAGCGCAGCACCGGCCCCCCCGGGGCCGGAGTGAAGGCGACCGTGCCGCCGCCGTCCTCCATTCGGGTCGTCGCCTCACCGGGGAAGGCCATCTCGAGGACGATCGGCCCCGTTCCGCCCTCAGGAGCTTTTCCGACGGTGAACCCCTGCTCGATCCCTCTCGCGTCATTGAGATACCACTCGACGAGCGCCAGGGCCTCCCGGTGCAGTTCGATCCGGTCCGACGCGAGGATTGGCGGCGCATTCTCGACGGTCTCGAGAGCGCCGGCGCGGCCGAAGCGGCTCAGGCGCAGCCGGAACGCCCATCCGTCCCCGCCGCCGGCGGGCATCCGGACGGCGACCTCGAGGCCGTCCGCGCCGAGGCGCGACCTGAGGTTCTGGGCTCGGTTGGGTGCCGCCCAGGCTCCATCCCCGAGGGGGGAGAACCCGTACTCCGACCGGCGAATCTCCTCCTGGGCTCGCGTCAGCCAGTCTCCCGGGCGGAGGTCGGCGAGCGCACTCGATCGGGCGCCGAGGAACACGGCCACCGCGACGACCAGGGACGAGCGCTTGAGCCGGATGGATGTCTGGAACATTTCGATCTCCTGGTGACCCGCGAGTTCGGGGTCTCCGGGACAGCTTCTCGCCTCTTAGTCGCCGCAGGCGTGAAACGTCAGGAGGTATTACTCGAAAGGTACCGTGAGGCCGGCTTGCGGCAACTGGAAAGTGTTTCGAAGCAGAGGGTGGGAGCGGATTCAGCTGGTGAGTGCCACTTCGAAGGGGATGTCCAGGACGGGCGGGCCGGGGCGGACGCCGAGCGGAGTCGCCGTCAGCCGGTAACTCCCGGGGGGGACCCGGTCAGCCGGGACGGCGAAGGTGACGACCCCGGACAGGCGCACGGAATCCCGTAGCCGCGCGACCGTCAGATCGTCGGACCAGAGCGGCTCCTCCCGCTCCCTCCCGATGGCGAAGCGAAACGTGTCCTGTGGCCCGGCCGCGGCCGGGATCGCCGGCTGGACGGCGACCAGCAGGAACGGCTGCCCGGGTCGAACCGTCAGGACCTTCGACTCGCCGGCGCCCCGCGCCGGGCTCTCCAGAACGTTCAGCGCGACCGGGCCGCTCCATGAGGTGACGGCGCGGAGATTCGCCGTCGTCCGATCGAGCGACGACCGCAGCTCCGCCGCCTCCCGCCCGACCGCTTCGTTCGCCGCGCGCAGGTCGGAGGCGTCGCGCGCCGTCCGGGGCAGCCGTGCCAGCCCCAGCCAGGCCGGGTAGCCGAGGAGGACCAGGACGGCGGCGGCCGCCGCCATGGCCGCCCTGACGACCGGCACGCGCAGCGCGGCCAGGCGCGCGGGAGCGAACGGGAGGATCGAGCCCCGTCGGGTCTCGTCGTGCGCCCCCCGGGTCATCTCCACGTCCCTCACGCAGGATCGGCAGGAGCTCAAGTGGGCGGCGATTCGCTCGATCTCCGCTGCCGGAAGCGCCTCCCTCTCGAGGGCGTAGGCAACGATCTCCCGGGCGTGCGGGTGCCCCGTCGAGACCTCCTCGCCATCCCGGCCCGGCGCTTCGGCACCTCCCCGGCCCAGCGCCTCGGCCAGGACGTCGTAGGTGACCGCCAGCGTCCGGCACTCGCCGCAGGCGGCGAGATGGGCCGCCAGATCCGAGCGGACGCTGTCATGCAGCCCGCCGCGCAGGAGCTCGGGAAGGAAGATCGCCGCTTCGTCGTGATTCACGCCGGACTCCTCTGCCTCCAGGTTGCCGCCCCGCGCCTGCGGCGGATGCGGTCGAGCAGCTCCCTCGCCTCCTTCAGGCACTGCGCCATCTGGGTCCGCACCGCCCCTTCGGTCCTGCCCTGCCGATCCGCGATGTCCCGATACGTCGATCCTCCGGCCACGAACTGGCCGAAGAGCTCGCGGCAGGGAGGGCGAAGCTCCCGGAGCACCTGCCTTCCCAGCAGGACCTGCTCACGCACGAGCACCTCCCGATCGGGCCTCTGCGTCTCGTCCGGCGCCTGGGGATCGACCGCCTCCGTGGGCCGGCACCGGCGGACCCAATCGACGCATGAGCGGTAGGCGACGGACCGCACGAGCGCGTCGAGATTCTTGCTGAGGGAGAACCCCTTTTCGTTGATCGCCTGCCAGACGTCCAGCAGCACCTCCTGGACCAGGTCGCCGCGCTCCGACGCGGGGATGTAATACCCGCGGAACCGCACGACGCGCTCGATCAGTGATTCGACGCGGGTCACGGCAGCCGGATCTCCCTCCAAGAACCGTTGAAAGAGTAGCTGATCGGGCCCGGCACTCGCTTCGGACAGGTTGCCCTCCACTCCACTATGTCGATTCCCGGGGGGATCGTCAGGATGTTTCAGCGCAGGAGCCGCGCCAGCGCCACCTCGTCGAAGCCCAGGACCCGGTCGCGGCCGCGCGCCACGATCGGCCGCCTGATCAGGTTGGGGTTGGCCGCCATCAGGCGGACCGCCTCCGCAGGGGACGGGGGGTTCTCCGCCATCTTCTTCTTGCGGTACAGCTCGTTGCGGGTGTTGAGGAACCCGCGCGGATCGAGGGTGCCGATGAGATCCCAAAGCTCGTCTTCGGACAGGGGCTCGCGCCCGAGGTCGCGTTCGATGAGCCGGGCACCCTTCTTGAGCAAGAGACCTCTTGCCCTGCGGCACGTCGTTCAGGTCTTCTTGTGGAAGAAGAGCAGCTCCGCCGGCGCCATGTCCGCCTCCGCGACGTGCGGGCCGGAGTCTACCGCTTGGCGAGGATTCTGTCGATGCGGGAGAGCAGCTCCGTCATGGTGAACGGCTTGGGCAGGAGCCCCAGCGCCCCTTCCTTCAGGGCCCGCTGCGCCTTGTCGTTGTCGGCGTAGCCGCTGCACAGGAGGATGCGCGCGCCGCGATCCATGCCGATCAGCCGGCGGAACGTCTCGAGGCCGCCCATCCGCGGCATCACCATGTCCAGAAGGACGAGGTCCAGCCGGCCCCACTCGCGCCGGTAGACGTCGAGCGCGTCCACGCCGTCGGTGGCCAGCACCACCTCGCAGCCGCCCGACTCGAGGATGTCCCTGGTCATCTCGCGGATCGCCTCCTCGTCGTCCACCACCAGGATGCGCGCCCGGGCCGGGCCCTTGCCGGCCGCGGGGGCCCGGACGCGCGGCTCCGCGGGGCCGGGAGACGGCGCGGTCGTGACGACCGATGGCGCGGGGGTGGCGGCGGACGGCGGCCCGGCGGGTTCGGGCGGCTTCCCCCGGCGCCGGTCCGGCTCGTAGACACTCACGCGCTCGAACGGCCCGGCGCCCAAAGGCGTCCTCGCGGGCTGTCGCGGGGCGGGCGGGGGCCCGGGAGCGGGCCATGGACCGCCGGACGAGGCGGGCTCCTGGGGGGGCATGGCGGGGCGCCGCGCGCCGCGGTCGAGCACCGGGAAATAGACGCGCACGGTGGTCCCGAGCCCCGGCGTGCTCGCGAGGCTGATGTGGCCCTGGTGGTTCCTCACGATGCCGTAGACCACCGAGAGACCGAGCCCGGTCCCCTTGCCGTTGGTCTTGGTCGTGAAGAACGGCTCGAAGACGCGGTCGGCGATGTCCGGCTGCATCCCGGTGCCGGTGTCGCCGACCACGGCCTCGACGTAGTCGCCGGGAGCCAGTCCCGGCTGCGAGCGCACGAACGACTGGTCGAGATGGGCGACCCGCGTCTCGAAGGTGATGCGGCCCCCATCCGGCATCGCCTCGGCCGCGTTCACCGCCAGGTTCATCAGGACCTGCTGCATCTGCCCGGCGTCGGCCTCGATGAGCGGCAGGTCGGGGTCCTTGCGGATCTCGACGACGATCCGCGGGTCGATGCTCTTGGACAGGAAGGACACGGTCTCCGCGATCGATCGGTTCAGGTCGACCGGCTCGAGCGAGTACTGCCCGCCGCGCGCGAACGCCACCAGCTGCTGGGTCAGCTCGGCCGCCCGCTTCGCCTGCCGCGCGATCGTCGCGGCCTCCCGGCGAATCGGGTTGTCGCTCGAGGTGAGGCTCTCGATGTGGCTGGCGTAGCCGAGGATCGACGCGAGGATGTTGTTGAACTCGTGCGCGATGCCGCCCGCCAGGGTGCCGATCGATTCCATCTTCTGCGCCTGCACGAGCTGCGGCAGGAGCTCGGCCTGGGGCGAGACCGACGGGGGCGCCTTCTCGAAGGCCCGGGCGTTCTCGACCGACAGTCCGAAGAGCTCGCTCAGGGCGGTGAGCGCCAGCATCTCGGCCTCGCCGGGCAGGCGATCGTCGGCCCGCGCGATCGCCAGGATGCCGTGCACGCCGCTGAGGGCGCGCAGCGGAAAGGCCGCCTGGAAACGCAGCCCCGTGGCGGCGTCCAGGTGCTCGGCCGTCCCGCCGGGGTCGAGGTGCGGCCGGCCGGTCTCGAAGGCGCGGCCGATGATCGTCCGTCCGACCCGCCCGTCGAGCTCCTCCAGGACCCGGCGCGGCATCCCCCGCTCGGCCTTGAGCCGGAGCTCGCGCGTGCCGGGATCGACGAGGTGGACGGTGCCCGCGGAGGCCGACGCGAGATCGATCGCGCGGCCCAGCAGGGCCTCGGCGAGAGCGCGCAGGTCGGTGGTCCGGCTGGCCGCCTGCGCGGCGGCGAGCAGGCCCGCGAGGATCTCCTCGGAGCGCGCCCGATCGGCGAGGTTCTTCTCGCTGCGCGCCTCGAGATCGAGGCTGTGACGCATCATGTCCGAGAGCAGCCGGCTGTTCTGGATCACGATGGCGATCTGGCCGGCGATCGATTCGGCCAGCCCCGGGCGGCTCTCGAGCTCGGGACGCGCGTCGTTCGACAGGAGATCCATGGTGCCGATGATGCGCCCGCGGGCGCGCAGCGGCACGCAGGCCAGCGCCCGGTACCCGGCGCGCCTGAGCCCGGCCAGCTCGTCGGCGCACCCTTCCAGGGCGGCGCCGGCGGACAGGTCGGCGAACGCGACCGCCTCGCCGGTCGCCCAGACCCTGCCGGCGATCCCCTCGCCGCGGGCGCGCTGCAGCGAGCGGGTCAGGTCGAGGTAGGCCGTGTCGCCGACGCTCTGCGCCGCTTTCAGGATCTCGGCGCCGCCGCTCTCCTCGACCAGGGCGATGGCCCCCGCCTTGAAGCCGGTCACCTCGATCGCCTTGCGCAGGGAGACCTCGATCTGCCGCCCGAGGTCGAGAGAGGGGGACGCGGCCGCCGCGATCGAGTTCAGCGCCGCCAGCTCCAGGGAAATCTCCTGGAGCCGCCGGTGCGTCGCGGCGGATTCTTCTTGAAGGCGCTCGCTGGCGCGCCGCGCGTCGGTGGCCCGCAGCGCCCGCTCGATCTGCAGCGCGATGAACGACGCCAGGATGTCGGCCAGGAAGACCTGCTCGCGGCTGAACGGGACCGGGTCGTGCCGTCCCAGGACGAGCGCGCCCCGCGATCCCATGGCGGAATCGACGCCGAGCACGAGCAGCGCCCCGAAGGGGCCGGCCTCCTTCGCGCCGCCGCCCGGGACCGCGGCGTGGGCGTCGTGGCCGTTGCCGTTCCCCCCCTCCCCGAGGACGATGCGCGACACCGCGCCCGAGCGGACCCTCTGGATCGGCTCCTCGAGGCGCCGGGTCAGGACGGAGAGCTCGTGCTGCGCCATCAGCCTCCCCTCGATCCAGCCGAAGCGCAGGGGAGGAATGCCGCTGGACGGCTCGACGATGGCGATGGCGCAGTCGGCCCCGACGATCTCGACCGTGCCGGTGGTCCCCTCGCTCAGGATCGCTTCGGCACGCCCCTCCTGCGACAGCGTGATCTGCAGCTCGCGGAGCGATTGCAGGTGGGCGAGGAACGCGTTGGCGGGGTCGCGCGCCGGCGGCGCGGGAGGGCGGGGCACACCCTCCCCCGAGGCGGTGCCGTCCGCGCCGCGGCTGTCCTGGGAAGAGACCGGATCCGGTTCTGCCATGGTGCTAGAATCGGGCTCCTCGGGAGGCCTGATGATCGCCGGGTGGCCCCGTTACGATCTGTACGTCATCTCCGACCCTCTCCTGGCGCGCGGACGATCGCATCTCGAGGTCGCCCGCGCCGCGCTGGAGGGAGGTGCCGACGCCATTCAGATCAGGGACAAGTCCTCCACGGCCTACAACTTAAGTCTCATTTCCGGCGAAATCCAGCCACTGGCGCGAAAATTCGGGGCGGCCTTCTTCGTGAACGACCGGGTGGACGTGGCCCTTCTGGCCGGGGCGGACGGGGCGCACGTCGGCCAGGAGGACCTGCCGGCCCGGGAGGCGAGGCGCCTCCTCCCGCGGCCGCGACTGATCGGCGTCTCGGCCGGCACCCCCGAGGAGGCCCGGCGGGCGGAACGTGAGGGGGCCGACTACGTCGGCGTCGGGCCGGTGTTCGCCACCGCCACCAAGCCGGACGCCGGGGCGCCCCTGGGGCTCGAGGAGCTGTCCCGGATCGCGGCCGCCGTCCATATCCCAGTCGTGGCGATCGGCGGCATCACCCAGGGGAACGTGGCGCAGGTCTTCGCCTCCGGGGCGAGCGGCGCCGCGGTCGTGTCGGCCGTGGTCGCGGCGGACGACATGGCGGCGGCGGCGCGGGCCCTCAAGCGCGCGATGGCGGGATCCAGACAGGTGAAGGCGTGAAGCGCGTCCTGACGATCGCGGGATCGGACTCCGGAGGCGGGGCCGGCATCCAGGCCGACCTCAAGACGTTCGGCGCCCTGGGGGTCTACGGCGCCTCGGCGATCACGGCGGTGACGGCGCAGAACACCCTCAAGGTCGCGCGCATCGTGGAGATCGATCCCGCCATGGTGGCCGCGCAGATCGAGATGGTCCTCGAGGACATCGGGGTCGACGCGGTGAAGACCGGCATGCTCGTCACGACCCCGATCATCGAGGCGGTCGCCGCCGTCCTGGGACGGGCGAGGGTGCCGAACCTGGTCATCGACCCGGTCATGGTGTCGAAGACCAACGCGCGCCTCCTCAAGGAGGACGCGGTCGACGCCCTCAAGTCGCTCCTCCTGCCGCTCGCCGAAATCGTCACGCCGAACATTCCCGAGACGGAGGTCCTGGCGGAGATGCAGGTCGCGGACGCCGAGTCGATGCGCGCCGCGGCGCGCCGCATCCACGATCTCGGCCCGCGGTGCGTGGTCATCAAGGGGGGCCACAGGCCGGGGCCGTACGTCGTCGACCTCTACTTCGACGGGAAGTCCTTCGAGGAGCTCCGGGCCGAGCGCGTGCAGACGCGCGCCACCCACGGCACCGGCTGCACCTTTTCGGCCGCCATCGCCGCCTACCTGGCGCACGGCCTCCCCCCCCTCGAATCGGTCGCCCGCGCCAAGGAGTACCTGACCGCCGCCCTGCAGGCCGATCCCGGCCTCGGCAAGGGGATCGGCCCGGTCAACCACTTCCACGCCTTGCACAAGGCCTGAAGGTCCGGCCAGACGGAGACCCGGCGTGCCCCTTCCCCGCGTCATCCTGCACGTCGACATGGACGCGTTCTATGCGGCGATCGAAGTGCGCGAGAACCCGGCGCTCGCCGGGAAGCCGCTGATCATCGGGCACAAGGGGCGGCGCGGCGTCGTGGCCACCTGCTCGTACGAGGCGCGGCCGTTCGGCGTGCGCTCGGCGATGCCGTCCGTGACCGCCATGCGCCTCTGCCCGCAGGCGGTCTGGCTTCCCGGGCGGATGGGGCTGTACGTCGAGGTGTCGCGGCGTATTCGGACGATCCTCGACGACTTCACGCCGCGGGTCGAGCCTCTGTCGATCGACGAGGCGTTTCTCGATTTGACCGCCATCGCGGCCGGCCTCGAGGAGGGGGCCCAGGCGGCGCGCCGCCTGAAGGATCGCATCCGGAGGGACGAGCGGCTCAGCGCCTCGGTCGGGGTCGCCCCGACGAAGTTCCTCGCCAAGCTCGCGTCCGACCTGGAGAAGCCGGACGGCCTCGTGGTCTTTCCCCTGGCCGACGTCCCCGGGCGCCTCGGGCCGCTGCCCGTGGAGAAGCTCTGGGGCGTGGGGCCGAAGTCGGCCGCGCGGCTGCATGCGCTGGGAATCCGGAGCGTCCACGACCTCGTCGCGGCCGGCGAGGCGAGGCTCCAGGCGGCGCTCGGCCCCGCCGCGGCGCGGCACGTCCTGGCGCTGGCCCGGGGGGACGATCCCCGCGAGGTGGTCTCCGGGCGCGACGCCAGGTCGATCTCCGAGGAGCGGACGTTCGCCATCGACCGGCGCGGCGGCGAGGCCATCGAGAGGGAGCTGCTCGATCGCGCCGACGGCGTGGCGCGCGCGCTGAGGCGCGAGGGGCTGGCGGCGCGCACGGTGCGCATCAAGGTGCGCACGGCGGACTTCACGACCTGGACCCGCGCCCGGACCCTCAAGGCGCCGACCTGTCTCACGGAGGAGATCTACGCCGCGGCGCGCGATCTGTTCCGGACCCGCATCCGCCTCGGGGGACGCGGCGCGCGGCTCATCGGCATCGGCGCCAGCCACTTCGTGTCGCGCGGGGCCGGCCAGGCCGATCTCTTTCCGGACGCGGGTCGCGAGCGCTCGGACCGGGTCGCCCGGGCCACCGACGCTCTCGGCGACAAGTACGGCGACGCGATCGTCACGCGCGCCCGCCTCGTGAAGGGGCCGCGCCGCGACGCGGCGCGGCGGGAGGCGTCGCGGATCGCGGCCGCGCCGGTTGTTGACAGGCGCCACCCTCCGCGGTAAGTTCCCGCCGCTCTTCATGCTCCATCCCATCCGAGCACGAGGTGTGAGATGCGAAACGCGCTCCGGGTCATCCCCCTAATCGTCCTGCTCCTGCTGGTCCCCCTGGCCGCCGCGCCGCCCGGGCGCTCCGGGAAGGATCCCGCGCGTGCTCCCGTGGAAGAGATCGAGCGCGCCCCCGGCGACGGCAGGATCCGGGCGCTGCGGGGCCCCTTGTCGCCGCCCAGCCCCGAGGCGCCGCGTGCCATCGCCGAGCGCTTCCTGTCCGCGCAGGCGGCCCGCTTCGGGATGAAGCCGGGGCTTCCGGACCTGCGCCTGGCCCGGTCCGTCGAGAGCCCTGCCGGGCGTCACCTCCGCTTCGAGCAGCTTTACAGGGGCCTGCCGGTGTTCGACGCCGGCGCCGAGGTGCACGTCGCGGCCGACGGGCGGGTCTTCCTGGCGCGCAACGACTACGTCCCCGGAATCGACCTCGCGATCTCGCCGTCGCGCGCGCCGGCCGCGATCGCCGCGATCGCGGCCGAGGATTTCCTGAAGACCTGGAGCGCCGCCGTCGACAAGAAAGGGGGCAGGCGGCCCTTCCGCGGCGGGTCGCTGAAGCGGGCGAAGGAGATCGCCCCGGAGCTGGGCGTCTTCGCCGACATGTCGGCCGCAGACGGCGGCGGTGCCGCGGTGCGGCCGCGCCTGGCCTACCGCCTGGTGATCTTCGCGGAGACGCCGTGGGGGGTCGTCGAGTACATCGTGGACGCCCACACCGGCACGATCCTGAGGCGGCGCAGCCTCGAGCAGGATTCCCATCTCACCGGACGCGGGCAGGTGTTCGACCCGAACCCGGTCAACACCCTGAACGACATGGGCCTCAGCGACCTGGACAACGCCGACGACCCCCTGTTCGCCCCGGCCTACCGGGCCGTGCCGCTTCCGGGAGTGAGCCGCTGGCTCTTCGATCTCTTCGGCGCGCTGATCCTGTCGGGGCCGTACGTCAAGATCAACGACCTCATCGAGGCGCCGTTCGACAGCCAGCCGTTCTCGATGAACGGCGACTTCCTCTACACCCGCGACCGGCAGGAGTTCGAGGACGTGATGGCCTACTTCCACATCGACCGCACGCAGCGCTACATCCAGTCGATCGGCTTCACCACGGTCAACAACCGGATGATCCGCGTCGACCCGCACGGCCTGAACGGCGCCGACAACTCGCACTACGTGGGCTTCCCGTTCGGCATGGGGTGGATCGCCTTCGGCGAGGGGGGCGTGGACGACGCCGAGGACGCCGACGTCATCCTGCACGAGTACGGGCATGCCATCCAGGACAACACGACCATGGGGAAGTATTTCGGGTTCGGTGAATCGGGGGCGCAGGGGGAGGGCTTCGGGGACTACTGGGCGTTCAGCAACGGACCGACCGGCCCGGGCGCCTTCGACCCCGCCTGCCTGGCGGAGTGGGACTTTGCGGGGACCTGCCTGCGCCGCCTCGACTCGACCAGGCACTACCCCGAGGACCTGGCGTTCGAAGTGCACGACGACGGGGAGATCTGGTCCTCCACGCTGCACGACCTGTTCCTGGCCATGGGGAAGGAGACGACCGACCGGATCGTCCTGCAGAGCCATTTCCTCGTGCCGTTCTTCCCGCGGTTCTGCGACGGCGCGCGCGCCCTGCGGGACGCGGACAACGCCCTGTACGGCGGGGCCCACGGGGCGGTCATCGGGACGACCGTCGCCGCGCACGGCATCGCCTCTGACCTGGCCGCGGCCAACCTGGCGGTCACGAACGCCGGCCCCTCCACGGCGGACCTGCACCTCGAGATCGTGAACCGGGGGCCGTGCGCCGCCGGGGGGACGACCCACTCGATCCGCCTGGTGTGCGCGGCCAGCGGCGATCTCGGAGAGGTCGCGTCGGTCGCGACAGCCGGCCTGGCGCGCGCAGGCTCGGCGGCGTTCGACCTCATGCTGCCGGCGCGGCAGGAGCCCTGCATCTACCGCGTTCTCGTGGACTCGGGGGGCGCCGAACCTGAGGCGGACGAGACCAACAATGCGGCTGACTCTCCTGCCTTCGGCCCGCCTCCCCTCGTGGCGGACTTCCACGTCGACCCCGTGACGTCCGACCCCGCGGTCTGTTTCGAGAAGGCGTCCGCCAGGGTGACGCTTCTTCGTTGATCTCGACCCTGCCTCGCGGTAGATTCCTGGCCACCACGCGGAGGACCCTCATGACCCTGGTGCACCGTTGGGGCGCGACTTCGGTCGGAGTCTGTGTGCTGGCCATGGCGATCGGGACGGCGGCCGCCTGGACAGCCGAAGCCGCCGAGACGTCCATCCGCCTGGAGACGCACTCCCGGGACTACGTCAATGCCGATCGATCGTTCCTGCTGACTCCCACGGAGGGGCGATTCACCGGCGGAGGCGGATCGGGTGGCGTGATCATCACCTTCAGGCCGAACGATCTCCTCCAGCCGTCCTGGTGGCTGGAATTCAGGCCGCCGGACGGCCAGTCGCTCGCTCCCGGCGTGTACTACGAAGCCGCGCGCGCGGGATATCGCTGGCCCGGCCAGCCCGGTCTGTGGATCAGCGGGGGCAGCCTCGACTGCGACAGGTTGACCGGCGCGTTCGAGATCAGGCAGATGACGGTGAGCGGAGGCGCGCTCACCTCCTTCTGGGCCACCTTCGAGCAGAGCTGCGAGCTGTTCTCCGGCGAAAAGCGGGGGGAGGTCCGGTTCAACGTGGAGACGGTCCCGGCGGTGAGCGTCCCGATCACCGCCGACGTCGAGCGCACGCGCCCGCTGACCGTATCGGTGGGCACGGACGGATTCTCCTCCGCCCCTCCCAACCTCACCGCGACCGGCCTGCCGGTTGGCGCGGAGTTCACGGACATGCGCGACGGCTCGGCGAATCTGTCCTGGACCCCGACTTACCTCCAGGCGGGCCAATACGACGTGCCCTTCCGCGCCGACGGGATCCAGGCCGCCGCGGCGACCACCCGAATCCGCGTCGGCGGCGTCACGTCCCTGGTGATCGAGAGCACCCCGGGAGATCCCGTCACCGGTGGAAGCCGATTCATCTACACGACCGCGGACGCCGAGATGATCGGCCGGACCCTCGTCTTCAGCAATACTCCGCTCTCGATCGCCGTCCTCTCTTTCCGGTCCAGTCGCATCAACTGGCAACTGCAGTTCGCGGGCCCCGACGGACGCCTGCCGGATCCAGGTGTCTACGAGAACGTGGCGGGGGTCTACTTTCAGGGACCCGGGCAGGCCGGAATGTCCATTTCGGGGTCCGGCCACGGATGCAGCGCGGGGACCGGCAGGTTCGAGGTCCATCAGGCCGACTACGGGCCATTCGGCTACATCCGATCATTCTGGGCTTCCTTCGAACAGTACTGCGGCGGCCAGGCCTCCCTGCGCGGAGAGGTCCGGTTCAATGCCGATCCTCTCGTCTGGATGCGGGCCCCAGGCCGGATCGAGACCCGCTCGGGCGAGCGCCTGATGGTGCCGGTCGCCGGGTTCACGGCCGAGGGCCTCCCGCCCATCCTGCGCGCCACCGGACTTCAGGACGGCGCCGTGTTCACGGAGGAGGGGGAAGGGACGGGGCGGCTGGAATGGACCCCCGGGCCCGGACAGCTCGGCCCGAGCCGGGTGACGTTCGAGGCGGAGGATTCTCTGGGTGCCCTCGACGCGATGGCGACCGATTTCACCGTGTACGCCGCCAACGACGACCTCGACCACGCGGCCCCTCTGGGCGATCTGCCGTCCACCGCCACCCTCGATCGGTTCTGGGCGACGCGCGCGCCCGACGATCCGGACTGCGGGTACTCCGGCGCGGCGACCGTCTGGTACTCCTTCACACCGTCAGAGGACGTGACGGTGAACGTCGACAGCGCCGGCAGCGGCACGCCGTACGTCACGCTGGGCGCCTTCACCGGCCCGCGCGGCGCCTTGACCCGGCTGGCGTGCCTGTCCCAGGGCATGATCACTTTTCCAGCGAGCGCGGGCGTGACCTATTACCTCATGGCCGGGATCTCCCAGCCGGGAGTGCCGCTCACCATTTCGGCCTGGGTCGCTCCCCCTGTGCCGCAGAACGACGACTTCGACGCCGCGACGGCGATCGGGGCCCTGCCGTTCGGCGACAGCGTGAACACGCTGCGCGCCACGACGGCGCCCGACGATCCGTCCTTCCCGTACCTGCCGTGCACCTACGCGGCGTATACGGTATGGTATGCGTTCACGCCCTCGACGGACGTGCGGATCGTCGCCGACACGATCGGCAGCGACTTCCGCCCGACTCTGGCGGCACTCACCGGCGCTCGCGGCTCGCTCCGGCCGATCGCCTGTGACAATTCCCTCGATGGAGAGCTGCCCCGCATTTCGTTCACGGCTTTCGCGGGGACGACCTACTACTTCATGATCGGCTCTCTCAACGCCTATTTCCCGGGGGGGAACCTGGTCTTCTCGGTCCGCGGCCTGGTCCCGCTCCAGGTCCAGGTCACTCTCGATCCCCGGGGCACGGTGGACGTCCGTCGCGGCACCGCCACGGTCAGTGGCAGGGCAATCTGCTCGCGGCCGATCACCTTCGACCTCTTCGTCGCGGCGTTCCAGGACCTCGCCGGGGATACGCAGGGCACCTCCACGATTCCGGTGGCATGCAGCGGAGACACCCCGTGGTCAGCTACCCTGATTCCATCGTCCGGTCTCTTCCGCCCCGGTCCGTCGTATTCCTTTGTCGCGACGACCGCGTACGACCCGGAGACTCAGGAAGTCTCCCAGCCGTACGCGGAAACCACCCTCGTCCTCATCGGCCGCCGCCCCGGGCCGGTACAGTCCACGGGGAGGGCGCGCGCCTCCTCACCGATTCCGTCGGCGAAACGGATCCGGGGAGAAACCCGAATCGTCAAACCCGCGCGCCCTCTCCCGCCGTGACAGCGTGTCTCCGTACGGGTCGAACGGCGGCAGGACGCCCAGGCGGACCAGGCTGTCGCGATACTCGTAGCGCAGCTCGAGGACGGTTGTCGGTGCATCCTCGGAGTCGAAGTAGACCTGCTGGACCGGGTGGCTGGTCTCCTCCCCTATGCCGGTCGCCGCGAGATCGTCGGACTTCTTCGGCTGGGCGATGCCCCCCATCACCGAGCCCGCCGTGTCCCCCGTGGGATTAGGATCGGCCATGGGGGCCGACGGTTCCGCCGGGGCCGGAGCGCTGTTCGATTCATCCCCCCGGGACCTGCCCTCCCCACGCTGGAGGCGCGAGTCGCCATAGCGCGGCTCGTTGTAGCGCGGGACGCCGTAGATCGAGATCGGCGGCCGCTTCTCGCGGAACACGGCCGCGGCGACCAGGCCGAGATTCTTCGTCTTCCCGAGCCAGTTTCCGTACGACTTGTCCTCGGTCGTGAAGAAGAACCTCCGGGCCGTGTCCGAGGAGACCTGCCAGCCGTCGAGGGTGATCGTCTCGTACGGGCCGAGGATCCATTTCCGGGCGTCCCTGGCCGTGGTGGTCCGGGCGTCGATCGAGTTGAGGCCGTCGACCGAGAGGGCGATGGCGATCCGCTCGGCGGTCCGGTTGCGCAGCCGCACGGAGTACTCGCGTCTCCTCAGGGCCTCGACGTAGGTCGTCCCCCGCGCGGCGTACTCGTCAACCGGCCTCCCGCCAATCAGGATTTCCATCGAGTACCCGCCGCGTTCGACGGCGAGAGCGTCGCCGGCGGGAAGGAGCGCCGCCGCGAGGAACAGGGCGGCGGCGAAAAGCGTCATGGGGAACCTGGTGCCAATCCGGGTCATGGTCGTCCACCTCCATAGGGGCCCGATTCTCGGGCTCGGAGGATTGGACAGGCCCAGCCCCTGAAAGTTCCCTATTTTCCCAGCCGGGGATCCAGGACGAACGCCCGCCGGCCGGCGATCTTGAGCCGTTCGATGGCCGGGTGCGCGGAGTTGAGCAGAAGGTTGTCCTCGTCGGGGATGACGGCGGACGGAACGCGGAGGACGGCAGTCTTCCCGCGCTCGATGAAGGCCGCGCCCATCCGCTGGAGCGCGGCAGGCGCCGGGTAGCGCCTCCAGCCGGAAGGGAGCCTGCCCGCCTTGATCTGCTCCATCGGCAGGTCGTCCGGCAGGTCGATTTCAATCTGGACGAGATCGGACGGCAGAAGGTCCCGATCGACGTGGACCAGCAGCTCGAGGGCCGCGAGCGACAGGGTAGCGGAGGTGTAGACGATCCGGACACCCTGCTGGTGCCATCGGCCTGGGGCGTACAGACCACCGCGCCCGCCGAGCGGGTCGGCGGCATGCGCCTTACGGCAGATTCGCCAGACCCGCACTAGCTGGAGATCCCATGCTCGATCCGCCCCAGCAGGTCCTCGACCTGCCGCTCACCGACAGCCGTGTCAAGACAACTGATCGGCGTGATTCCCCCCAGCGCTCGGTTCCTCCGATGCAGCCACTCCCGGGCCTTCTCGGGGGTCCCCAGCACCTCGGCGGCCGTCAGGGCGAGGCGCGCGATGCGATAGAGGCGATCCGATTCGGCGGGCGACAGCTCGCCGCCGGACTTTCTCCGGGCCAGCGTCCGCGCCGCCAGACCCAGGAGCCGCGCGAGATCCAGCGCGCGGATTCCAAGCACGCGCATGAGGACCTCGAACGTGCCGAATGGCAACCCCTTGCGAATGGCGTCCTGGAAATCTCCCGGCTCGCTGACCGCGTGCGCCAGGGTCTTGCGGCCGCCCAGCAGCATCGCCAGCTTCCGGGCTTCTCTTGCGTGGGTGGATGCCATTTGGCATATATGATAGTGCCAAATGGCGGCGCCGTCAACCGCCGCCGAATCCTGCCGCCGGGTCCGAACCTTCCGGCGCGCCGGCTCCCCGGGGGGTCGGGAGGTCGGAGCAAAAGCCCGAATCAAATTGTTGTCGCCCCGCACGATCGCTCGTATAGTCCTTACATGACCCCAGGCCTGCACATGTCCTCCGCGCGCGCGGTGTCGGGCGCGGGCGTCCTTCCGGTCGCCGTGCTGGCGGTCGCCGTTCTGTCGGGAGCCGTCCTGGCGGTCTTCCCCGCCGAGGCGCAAACGGTCAACGACCCGGGGCTCCAGGTCGAGACCGTCGCCACCGGCCTGACCCAGCCGACGAGCATGGCCTTCATCGGCGACGACGACATCCTGGTGCTGCAGAAGGCGAACGGGCAGGTGCGGCGGATCGTGGGGGGCGTCCTGCAACCCGGGTTCGTGCTCGATGTGGCGGTGCATTTCCTGAGCGAGCGGGGGCTGCTCGGCATCGCCGTCGATCCCGATTTCGTCCTCAACCGCCAGGTCTATCTTTATTACACGGAGAGCTCCACCGGGGCGGACACCTCGTCCAGCACGTCCATTCCCCTGGGGAACCGCGTCTACCGCTACACCTGGAACGGGACCGCCCTGGTCAACCCGGTGCTCATCCTGAACCTGCCGGTCACGTCGGGGCCGAACCACAACGGCGGCGTCATCGCCTTCGGACCGGACGGCGCCCTGTACGTCGTCATCGGCGACCTGAACCGGAACGGCAAGCTGCAGAACATTCCGACCGGCCCCGATCCCGACGACAGCGGGGTGATCTTCCGCGTGGACACGAACGGCGCGGGGCTCGCGGGCAACCCGTTCTACAACGCCCTCAACCCGTCCGACCCGATGAACCGGTACTTCGCCTACGGCGTGCGCAACTCCTTCGGCCTGACGTTCGATCCGCTCACCGGCGACCTGTGGGACACCGAGAACGGGCCGAACGTCTTCGATGAGGTGAACCGGGTCACCCCCGGCTTCAACAGCGGCTGGAACCAGATCATGGGGCGGGACGTGGACGATCCGCAGGGCCAGGCCGATCTCTGGGTCGCTCCCGGGTCGGCTTACAGCGATCCCGAGTTTTCGTGGAACGTCCCGGTCGCGCCGACCGCCCCGGTGTTTCCCTCGAGCCCGATCCTCGGCTGCGGCCAGCTGCACACGCTGCTCGTGGGGGACAACAACTGCGGCCAGCTCTACCGCTTCAGGCCGAACGCCGCGCGCGACGCCCTGACGTTCTCTTCGCCGGCCCTGCAGGACACCGTGGCGAACAACGCCGGCGCGGTCTGCTCGGACGAGATGGCCGAGATCCTGTTCGGGAGCGGCTTCCCGGTGATCACCGACCTCGAGAACGGCCCGGACGGCAAGCTGTACGTCGTGGCCCTGAATTCCGGGGCGATCTACCGGCTCGGTCCCAAGGCCGGCGCCTTCCCGGACGCCGACGGCGACCGGGCCGACGACCGCTGCGACTGCGCCCCTTCGGATGCGGGGGCCTTCGCGAGGCCGTTCGAGGTCCCGCGGCTGCGCGCGGCGGGGGGCGCTCCGGCCGATCTGATCTGGGATACCCAGGCGGCGACCGCCGGTCCGGCCACCGCCTACACGGTCGTGACGGGCGACGCGAGGGCCCTCAGGCCGGACGGCGGATTCGCCTCGGCGTGCACCTTGGCCCGCGGCCTCGCCGCGACGTCCCTCACCGACGCGCGCCCCGACCCGCCGGCCGGGTCGGCGACCTACTACCTCGTGCGCGCCGAGAACGCCTGCGCCGACGGCACGTTCGGCGACGGCAGCGGCTCGCCCGACCCTAGGGACCTCCTCGACGCGACGCTTCCAGCCGCGTGCCCGGGAGGCGTGCAGACCGGCGGCGCGTACATCACCTTCCGCATCGTCAACGAATCGCTGACCGCCTGGATCACGAACGGCCCCTTCATCGACCGCGCGAAGGAGCTTCTCTCGACCGGCGCGCGCCAGATCCCGGTGTTCGGCACCCTCCTCGACGGCCAGACCTCCGACCCGCAGTGGACCTGGCACGTCGATCCGCAGAACGTCTCCTTCGCCGACGCCGCCATCGAGCTGTGCGACGGCCTGCCCTCCCACATCGAGGCGAACAAGGCCTACTGGCTGGGGACTGTCGGCTCGTACTGCCCGTGGTCGGCGGCCGTCAGCGCGGTGGACGATCGACGGTAGCGCCGATCTCGATGCCATTGACCTGGGCGACGTTCCGGCGGACGACGGCGGTCATGGCACGCTCGATCGCATCGCGGTCGGGGAAGAGGACCCAGGCTTCGGCCTCATCCTCCGCCGAGGCTCCGGTTCCCGGCGCGTTCATCGCCTGCACCCAGGCGAACCGATCGACCGGAGACGGATGGCTGTCGTACGGGGAAGGCTTCGCCTCGAGCGCTTCCCGGACGCTCACCTCGACGCCGCGCTCGATCGGCGGGCGCTCGGGCTTGTAGGAGTAGAGGTTCTCGAGCGGCCGTTTCGCGTTGATCACCTCGTCGAGGGTCGCGTTGGCATGGGCGCCGAAGCGCACGCCGCGGGCCACGACGTGCCGCAGCCCCTCCTCGAAGGCCCGCGAGCCGTAGCTGAGGGCGGCCCAGCGGTCGGCCAGCACCTCCTGGAGCCGTGACGCCCCCTGGGAGATGCGCAGGAAGACGCGGTGGAAGCCGTTCACGAAGATCCAGGCGGGGTTGTACCAGGTGGCCGCCCCGCCGGCGGCGATCCCCTGCCCCATCGTCCAGAGGGACCGGCGAACGGCCAGGGCGAATTCTCCGCCCGCCGTGTCGCGGTTCGAGAAGTGCCCGTACTCGTGGGCGAGGACCGCCTTGAGCGGTCCGAGGCGCAAGCCGTCGAGGGCGGCCACGCCGAGGATCAGGCAGCGCTCCGCGCGGCCCCAGGCGAGGGCACGGAGGCTTCTCCCCCGCTCCATGACCGCCACCTGCGCGCCCGGCGTCAGGTACACGCTGTCCACGGGGCGGGTCCCGACCCTCTGCGCCACCTCCTCGAGGATCGCCCGGAGCCGCGGATACCGATCCAGATCGAGGCGCTCGCCCGGCTCCTGGTCCACGCCGCGAACGAACAGGCTCCGGGCGACGGCCGCGAGCGTGTAGAAGGTGACCAGCAACAGGACGACGAACAGCTGGACCGGAATCCGGCCGAGCCAGAGGAAGGCGTAGATCGTCCCGGCGCACACCCCCAGGACGAGCAGGACGACGATCGGGATGGACACATAGTAATAGCCGCAGCACAGCCAGAGGACGCCCCGGTAGACGCGGCGGAGCCATGCGTCCATGCCGGTCACTGCCCCCTCGCCGGCGGACGGGACCTGCGCGGAGGCGCGCAGCGCCAGGCGACTGAGAAGGTAGCCCGCGACGAGCAGCACCCCGAGGAGCCCCAGCCAGATGCCGCCGAAGGGCAGCAGGAGCGACGCGATGTGCCAGGGTGACCGCCGCCTCTCGTTCAGGTATTTCAAGCTCGCCTGGTATTGCGCGCCGTCGAGCAGACCGGAGTCGCGGGCCTGCGCGAGGTGGCTCATGGCCTCGTCGAAGCGCCCCTCCTCGGCGGCCTGAATCATCGCGAAGTAATGGGTCTCGCCATCGGAAGGATAGCGGGCCTCCAGGTTCCGGAGGCATTGCCCGAAGAGGGTGCCATCCTCTCTGTCGAGCGCCACCATGCACAGCGTCGTCGCGGCGAAGATGTTGTCGGGCTCCAGCTCCGCCGCGCGCGTCGCCACGCGCACGGCCTCCAGCTTGTCGGGCATGCGGCTCGGGAAGGTCTCCGTGCCCTTGATGAGCGCGAGCGCCAGCGCGGCCAGGTTGTCGGCGGACTCCTGCTGCCGGACGGCCTGTCTGCACAGGGCCACGGCCATCTCCCTGTTCCCGAGCGCCAGCTCCTCGTGGCATTGCCGTCGCAGCGCATGCACGAAGGACGGCACCATGCCGACCACCTGCTCGTAGAGCGCTTTCGCCCGGGCATGGTCCGCCCGTTCGCGCGCCGCGTTCGCCTGCCTGAACAGCTCCGCCGCCTCGGGATCCATCGCTTCAATCTGCGCGGTGAATCGCCTGTCCGCTTCCCTGCCCTGGCGCAGGCTCTCCAGCTCCGGGGGCGTCGACGCCGGGTCGGCGATGGCTGATCCGGTGCCGGGCGCGCCGGCTGCGAGCGCGAGAATCGCAAGCGCGATGGGCACGTGCGCGAGGACCGCGAGTGTCGGTCGATGTCTCATGCGTCCGCCGTCGGCCCGCATCGGGTGGGGCGTGGCGCCAGAATAGCGCCGCGATACCACGCGGCGCAAGCGTGCCGGGGGGGCGACCGGGCGGCGCCTGACCGCGACTTCGCGGGGTTCATGGCTCGGCGATCACTGCTGGTCGAAGAATTTCAGCGCCATCGCGCCGTGGGTCGCGGCGCCTCCGGCCCGCAACGCCGCCGCGAGGAAGGCGGACTCGACGATCTCCTCGCGGGTCGCGCCGGCGGACCGGGCGGCCTTGGCGTGGACCTCGATGCAGTACGGGCACTGGGTCGTGCAGGCGACCGCCAGCGCGATCAGCTCGCGGTGCTTCTTCGGGATCGCCCCGTCGGCGCGCCCGACGATGTTGTCGAGGCCGATCCAGGCCTCGAACTCCGCCGGGGCCAGCTTGCGCATGTCCCTCAAGAGACGAAGGTCCGCGGCGTCGTGATAGTGCTCGCTCATTGTCATTCCTCCTGTCCGGTTGACCGGCCTGGGCCGGGTGGATGTCCACCCGGTCATCGGCGATGACTATGCCGCACGAGTGCGGGGATTGCATTGCCCGGGCGTCTGGTTCTCTTGCCCGCGACGCGGTAGCATGTGCGTCATTTGCCCGGGAGTCCGGCGGAGTTGTCCGGGCGTCGCATGCCGCGAAGAGGGACCCCGTGGATATCCTGTCGGAAGTCCTGAAGATCGTGACGCTCGAAGGGGCGATGTTCTACAACGCCGAGTTCTCGGCCCCGTGGGGATTCCGCGAGCCGCCCTCGCACGAGATGGCCCCCTACCTCTCGCCGGCGGGGGCGCACGTGATCATCTTCCATCTCTTGACCGAGGGCCGCGGCATCGCGATGGTGGAACACGGAGAGCGGACGCCGCTGGTGGCGGGCGACATCGTGGTCTTTCCCCATGGCGATCCGCACGTCATGGAGAACGGCTCGCCGGCCAGCAGACAGGACAACGGGAAGGAGCTCCAGCGCATGTTTTCCCAGGGGCTCAAGCTCTCCCGCCAGGGGGGCGGCGGAGAGGTGACGCGGTTCGTCTGCGGGTACATGGCCTGCGACCCGCGGATGAGCCGGCTCGTGCTGGCGGGATTGCCCCCGATGTTCAAGGTCAACATCAGGGACGACGCGTCCGGCCGCTTCATCGAGCAGTCGATCCGGTTCTCGGTGGACGAGGCCGGAGGGGCGCGGCCCGGCGGAGAGGCGGTCCTCGCGAAGCTGTCGGAGGTCCTGTTCGTGGAGACGCTGCGGCGCTACGTCGCGCAGTGGCCCGAAGGGAGGGCCGGATGGCTCGCGGGGGCCCGCGACCCCGAGGTCGGCAAGGCGCTCGCGTTGATGCACCGGCGACCGGCGCACCCGTGGACGCTGGCGGCCCTCGCGAAGGAATCGGGGGTCTCCCGCTCGGTGCTGGCCGAGCGGTTCCGCCATTTCATGAAGGCCCCGCCCATGACCTACCTGACGGGCTGGCGCCTGCAGCTCGGCGCGCGCCTGCTCGGCTCGACCAGCCAGAGCGTCGCCCAGGTCGCGGCCGCGGTGGGCTACGAATCGGAGCCGGCGTTCAACCGGGCCTTCAAGCGCGCGTTCGGCGCGCCCCCCGCGAGGTTCCGCAGGCAGTCCAAGTCCTCCGCGGCGCCCCCGCGGGCCGCGAAGCCCCGCGGGCGTCCCCCCGGACGAGGCTGAACGGACCGAGCCACCCACTTGACGCGGGATCCCTGTCTGCGTAATATGTGGCTATGATACATATCGACCACCGCATCATGGACCGCGAATTGAAGAAGGGCAGCGCCGAGCTCATGATCCTTGCGCTCCTCGAGGCGAGGCCCCGGCACGGCTATGAAATCGGCAAGCTGATCGAAGCGCGTTCGGGCGGCGCCCTGAGATTCCATGTCGCGTCGCTCTATCCGCTCCTCTACCGGCTCGCGGGGCGCGGCTGGATCGAAGGCCGCTGGGTCGAAAGGCCCGGGCAGCGGCGGCGGCGCTATTACAAATTGACGTCTCGAGGCAGGAAAGTGCTCGCGGCGCAGCGCAGCACCTGGGAGTCCTTCGTGGCGGCGATCCATCGCGTCACCCGGCCCGAACGAGCCTGACCGGGCCGACGGGACCGCATGGGCCTGACTGAGCATGCCTGACTGGAACGAGGACATCCGACGGCGGCTGGCGACGCTCACGCTGGAGCCGACGCGCGAGATGGAGATCGTCGAGGAGCTGGCGCAGCATCTCGATGATCGCTATCACGAACTGCGGGCCGGAGGCGCGACGCAAGCGGACGCCTCGCGCGCCGCGCTCGCCGAGCTGAGCGAAGGCGGATGGCTGGCGCGTGAGCTGCGACGCGTCGAGCGGCAGGTGGCCGCGGAGCCCGTCGTGCCGGGGGCCGGCAGGAGACACTGGATCGGGGATCTCTGGCGGGACCTGCGATACGGCCTGCGCACGCTGCTCAGGCAGCCGGTCTTCACGGGAGTGGCGGCGCTGGCGCTCGCGCTGGGGATCGGCGGCAACACGGCGATCTTCAGCCTGGTGAACGCCATCCTGCTGCGCCAGCTGCCGTTCCGGAATCCGGAGCAGCTGGTGTGGGTCTCCGTGCGCCGCCCCGAACCGGGCCAGTTCCCGTTCACGCTCCCGGATTTCATCGACTATCGGGATCAGAACCGGGGGCTGGACGGGATCGCCGCCTTCGCCAACTGGAGCGCCAATCTCACCGATCGCGGCGACCCCGAGCGCCTGCAGGGGCTGCGGATATCGGCCAACGCCTTCCTGATGCTGGGGGTCGAGGCCGTGGTCGGTCGCGCTCTGCTGCCCGCCGATGACACGCCGGGGCAGGAGCGCGTCGTGGTCTTGAGCGATGGCCTCTGGAAACGGCGCTTCGGCGCCGATCCGCAGATGGTGGGAAAGCCGCTGACCCTCAATGGCGCCAGCTACACCGTGGTCGGGGTCCTGCCGCCGCAGTTCTTCTTTCCGATCAAGGAGGCCGAGCTGGCGATTCCGCTGGCTCCCGATGCCGACCCGTGGCGGGACGTGCGCACGTCGGTGCATTTCCTGCGCGGGCTGGCGCGATTGAAGCCGGGGGTCACGCGCGAGCAGGCGGAGGCGGATTTGACCGCCGTGGCGCAGCGGCTCCGGCGGCAGTATCCGGTCGCCAATGCGCGGAAGGTGGGGGTGACGCTCGGCCCGCTGTACGAGGAGGTGGTGGGCGGCTTCCGCCTCGCGTTGTGGGTGCTGCTCGGAGCGGTCGGGGTGGTGCTCTTGATCACCTGCGTGAACCTGGCCAACCTGGCGCTGGCGCGGGCCGTGGCGCGGCACCGGGAGATGGCCATCCGCACCGCGCTGGGCGCCACGCGCTGGCGCCTGGTCCAGCAGCTGGCGACCGAGAGCCTGCTGCTCGCCGGCCTGGGGGGCGCGGCCGGGCTTCTGCTGGCCTCCTATGGCATCGACCTGCTGCTCGCGCTCAGCCCGGCGAACCTGCCGCGCGCCGCCGAAGTCGGCGTGGACTTCCGCGTGCTGGGCTTCACGCTGGCCCTTTCGCTCCTGGCCGGATTGATCTTCGGCCTGGCCCCGGCCTGGCAGGCCACGCGCGTGAGCCTCAACGACGAGCTCAAGGAAAGCGGGCGCGGCGGAGCGGGCGGCGCGCGGCAGAGCCGGGCGCGGGGCCTGCTGGTCGTCTCGGAAATCGCGCTCTCCCTGGTGCTGCTGGTCGGCGCGGGCCTGCTCGTCAAGAGCTTCCTCCGGCTGCAGGGGGTCCATCCCGGCTTCGACGCGGAGAACGTCCTGGTCGTCCGGCTCTCCCTGCCGAAGGGGCGATACCCCGACCGCGCCGCCGCGGCCGCGTTCCATGACAGGCTGCGGCCGCGGCTGGAGAGCCTGCCCGGCGTCGAAACCGTGGGGGTCGTCTCCGCGCTGCCTTTGAGCGGCACGATGGCGAGCATTCCCTTCACCATCGAGGGGCGCGCCACGGCACAGGACGAAGCCCCGCGGGCGGACTACCGCATGGTCAGCGCCGGCTATTTCCGCGCCCTCAGGATTCCGCTGCTCGCGGGACGGGCATTCAACGAGCGCGACACGTCGCAGGCCCCCAGCGTGGCGCTCATCAGCCAGAAGCTCGCCCACCGGTACTGGCCGGACGGGAACCCGGTCGGCGCGCATCTGCGGATCGACGACAACGATCAAGGCCCCCGACCGGTCGAGATCGTGGGCGTGGTCGGGGATGTGCAGCACCTGAGCCTCGACGTCGAGCCGGCGCCGCACATCTACCTGCCCCTGCATCAGGCCCACGAGGATGCCGTGGTCTGGTTGACCGGCAATCAATACTGGCTGCTCCGGACGGCGGTCGATCCGTTGACGCTGTCGGCTGCGGCGCGCCGCGAGATCCAGGCGGTCGACCGGGACGTGCCGGCCTCGAGCATCCGCACGATGGAGCAATACCTGGCCGCCTCGGTCGCTCCACGACGGTTCAATCTGTGGCTGCTGACCGTGTTCGCGGGGGCGGCGCTGGTGCTCGCCGGCACGGGACTCTTCGGGGTGATCTCCTGCGGCGTGGCGCAGCGCACGCGCGAGATCGGCATCCGCGTGGCGCTGGGCGCCCAGGCCGGTGACGTGTTGCGGCTGGTCATCGGACAGGGGATGTCGATGACGCTCGGCGGCATCGCACTCGGCCTCCTGGCGGCTTTCGGGCTGACGCGCCTGATGAAGAGCCTGCTCTTCGGCGTCAGCGCCACCGACCCGCTGACATTCCTCGTGACCGCCGGGCTGCTGACTTTCGTCGCGCTCCTGGCTTGCTGGATCCCGGCGCGGCGAGCGCTGAACGTGGATCCGATGGTGGCCCTGCGCGAGGAATGAGCCGCCAGGATGAGGACGGCTCCAGCCGAGCGCGCCGGAACCGACGACCTTCCGGGACGAGCGTCCACACGAGTGGACGAGATGGGTCCACGCAACCCGATGCTCCACGATGGCCATGTGTGCGCGAAGTGTTGGCGATGAACGACTAGCGTCGACGCGACGCGATGTGGCACGGACATTGCCATAGTAATTCCCTGCGGCCGCCATCATCGCGATCACTCGCAGCTTCGGGCCGCACATCGGGAGGTGTATTCATGATCCGATCATGGAGAGTCCTCTGCGTCATCGTGACGGCCGCGCTGCTTTCGGCCTGTGTCACGGTCGGGTCTTCGGGCGAGTACGAATATTCTTCGAGGAGCGACGTCTCGACCGGAGTCTCGTTCGACTTGTTCTATTCCAACCTCAGTCCGCACGGATCCTGGCTGGTCTCGGCCGAATACGGGCGGGTCTGGCAGCCGAACGAGTACGACCGCGGCTGGAACCCCTACTATGACGGACGGTGGGTCTACACCGACTTCGGGTGGACCTGGGTCTCGGACTATTCGTGGGGCGCGATCCCGTACCACTACGGGACCTGGTATGTCGACGCCAACTACGGGTGGGTCTGGGTTCCGGGCACTGTGTGGGCGCCATCGTGGGTCGTGTTCCGCACCGGACCGGACTACATCGGCTGGTGTCCGGTGCCTCCGCGCTACACCGTGACCGCCTCGTTCCGCTTCGACGAGCCGCGCAGCGATCTGTTCGTGTTCGTCTCGTCGCGCGACTTCCTGTCGCCGCGAATCCGGACGGCGGTCGTCCCGGACAACCGGAGGACCACGATCATCAACAACACGCAGATCGTCAACAACATCACGATCGAGAACAACATCGTGGTGAACCGCGGCCCGGACGTCGCGACGGTCGAGAGGGCGAGCGGACGCCAGGTGCGGCGCTACCGGATCGAAGAGGTCGCGAAGGTCGCGCCGGGCAGAACGGTCGACCGCGAGCAGCTCAAGGTCGATCGGCGAGGCGGGCGGGAGCTCCGCGCCACCGAGCCGGTGACGAGGGACACGCCCTCCGGGCCGAAGGCGTCCGGGCGCGAGGACCGCGTGGACCCGCGCGACGCGGCCGAATCGCGGCGGGACGACAGACGGCCAGGCAGGCCGGAGGTCAGGGACCGGGACAAGGACCGCGAGATGGATCCTGAGGATCAGCGCGGACCCGAGATGCGGGCCCCCGCATCCGGTCCGGAAGGTCCGCGGCCGAGGTCGGAGGAGCCGGAGCGTTCACCGGATCGTCCCGATCGAGAGCCGGGACGACCGGATGCCCGGCCGCGCAACCCGCGGCAGGACAGGCCGGAACAGGACCGGCCGGGACAGGCGCGGCCAGGACAGGACCGGCCGGACCAGCGAGACCGAGACAAGAAGCACGACGAATGGCTGCATCCGCGGGATTCCGGACCGGGAGGCAGGCCGACGGTTGACACGCCGGATCAGCAGAACCAGGACGAGGCAAGGAAGCCGCCCAAGCAGAAGCGGCCTCCCCGGGACGAACGGAAGCAGAAGCAGGAACAGAAGAAACAGAAGGAGAAGGAGCACAAGCCCGAGGAGGACAAGCCTCCGCAAGAGGATAGCGACGACGGCGGTGGCGCTCGCCGCTGAAGACGCGCCATCGCAGTCGCCGATCGCGGCCGGGCTTCGGCAGAACAGTCGGGGCCCGGCTTTTTCGATCCAGGGGGGGCGCTGCTCGCGCCAGAATAGACGATCGATCGGCGCGACCGTCCCCGGGAGTGGACGAGACCAGCCGGGGCCCTCGCATCCTGGCTGGGCCGGAAAGCGCGGCCGAACTGGTGGCGCTGAACGACTAGCGGCGATTCGACGCCATGTGGCACGGACATTGCCATAGGGAACACCCGCGGCCCCAAAGCGCGCACGCAGCGTCGGGCCGCAGATGGGGAGGTACTCACATGGTCAGGTCATCGAGATGGCTGTCGGCAGGCGTCCTCGTCGCTCTGCTTGCGGGCTGCCTGATGATTCCAACCAGGGCCGAGGCGTCGACGAGCGTCTCCTTCGGGTTCTTCTACTCCAACCTCAGCCCCTACGGATCGTGGCTGGTGTCGGCCGAATACGGGCGGGTCTGGCAACCGTACGACTACGAGCGCGACTGGAATCCTTACTACGACGGCCGGTGGGTCTATTCGGACTACGGGTGGACCTGGGTCTCGGACTATCGGTGGGGATCGATTCCCTATCACTATGGAACCTGGTACCTCGACCCCTACTACGGCTGGGTCTGGGTGCCCGGCACCATCTGGGCGCCGTCGTGGGTCGTGTTCCGCACCGGACCGGACTACATCGGCTGGTGCCCGGTGCCTCCACGTTACTCCATCGGCGTGTCGTTCCGGTTCGGCTCGCCGCGCTACGACCAGTTCGTCTTCGTGTCGTCGCGCGATTTCGCGTCCCGTCGCATCCGCGGGGCAGCCATCCGCGACAACCGGCGGAGCGTGATCATCAACAACACGCGGATCGTCAACAACATCCGAATCGAGAACAACGTCGTCGTGAACCGCGGCCCGGACGTCCGATGGATCGAGAGAGCGAGCGGGCGCCAGGTGCGGCGCTACCGGATCGAGGAGGTCGCGAAAGCAGCTCCGGACAGGGACTTCGACCGCGCGCAGTTCCGCGTCGACCGGCGCGCCTCGCGGGGGCTCCGCGTCACCGAGCCGATCCCGAAGGGAAGACCGCTCCCCTCGCGCGAGTCGGCCCGCGACCACTGGCGAGACGATCGCCGGGCCGACCCGAGGGCGGACCGGCTGGATGACCGGCGCGACTCGACCGAGTCGCGGCGGGAGAGCCGGTACCGCAGGCCCGAGGCCAGGGACCGAGAGGACCAGCGCAGGCCCGGCTTGCGGGACTCCTCGTCCGGCCCGGAAGGAAGGGCGCCCATGCGGGAGCACGATCGTTCCTTCGATCGTGACCGCCGCGATTCCGTCCAGCAGCCACGCGAATACCGGCCGGACAGGACGGGGCAGGACAGGCCCGACGTGAGAGAGCGAGACCGGGACAGAGACAGGCGTGTCGTGCGGGAACGGCGCGAGGACAGGAAGCCACAGCTCAGGGATCGGTCTCCGCGGGAAGAGCAGAGACAGCGCCAGGAGCGGCCGCGCCGTGAGGATCGGCAGCGCGACCAGAGAAAGGAAAGGCCCAGGGAACACAAGCCCGAGCAGGACAAGCCGCCGCACGGCGACTGAAACAAGGATTGAAGCCGACGCCGGGCCCCGGCCCCACAGCCGGGGCCCGGTCTTTTTCGGGAGTCCGTCCGACGCGCCGCGCAACGGTGGGCTTGCCACCCGCGTCGCGCGCGCTGGTCATGCCGTGATGCAACAGGTCCGGGGTAGTATGCACCGCGTGGCGAACCGGAAAGGCTCTCGACTCGATGCGCTCGCGGACGATTACGTCCGGCTGGTCCTGGCGGTGGAGCGGCACGATCGACACTTCATTGATTGCTATTTCGGTCCGCCGGCCTGGCGGGTGGAGGCGCGGCGAGGGAAACCCAGGCCGCTCCCCCGCCTCCTGAGCCAGGCAGGGACGCTGCGGGACGCCGTCAGGGCCGAGCCCGTGTCCGAGCGCCGCGAGTTCCTGGAACGGCAGATCGTGGCCGTCGAGTCGGGACTCCGCCGGCTCTCCGGCGAGCGCCTGGCGTGGCCCGAGCTGCTCTCGACCCAGCTCGACGCGGAGCCCGTCCCGTTCCGCGCGTCCGAAATCCGGGTCCTGCACGACCGCCTCGAGACGATTCTGCCGGGGCGTGGACGGATCGCCGACAGGATGGGCCGTTTCTATCGCCGCTGTGCCGTACGGCCCTCGCGCCTGTGGGGCGTGGCCCTCGACTGTCTGCGGCTCCTGCGCGCCCGCACGGATGCCTGTTTCGCGCTTCCCCCGAACGAGGGCGTCCGCCTCCGCCTGGTCCGCGGGAAGCCATGGGGCGCGTACTCCAGGTATCTCGGGGGCGGTCGCAGCCTCGTCGAGCTCAACGCCGATCGGCCGCAGCACCCCGCGGGGCTTCTGGCGACGATGGCTCACGAGGCCTATCCGGGGCACCATACGTTCCTGGCGCTGCGCGAGCAGGTGCTGGTGCGGGAGAACGGCTGGCGGGAGCATGCCGTGCTCGTCCTGGCCTCGCCGCTCTCCGTCGTGGCCGAAGGGGCGGCCTGCATGGCGCTCCGCGTGATCATGGCGGAGCCGGACATCCGCGAATTCCTGCGGCGCATCTTCGCGACCGAAACCGGCGCATCCGGCAGGGACGTGGAGACCTATCTGGCCGTGGACTCCGCGATCGGGCTCGGACGAGACGAGGTCACTCTGGCGATGGAGGCCGGGCGACGAGCGCTGGAGGAAGGGGCGACGTCCCGGGAGATCATCCGCTTCATGACCCGCGGCGGAGTCAGCCCCGCCAACGCGCGCAGCCTGGTCCCGTTCATCCGGACCTACGGCGCCTACATCTGTTCGTATCGGCTCGGCATGGACCTCATGGAGAGGTACCTCGGCGACGGTCCCGACCGGATCCGGAGGTACGGCGAGGTGCTACGCCGCCCCTTCACGCCGGCTGCTCTGAGACGGGCGGCCAAGCGTCCCGAGCCCCGATCCGGCTCATCGTAACGGAGGCGGACCGGGATTGAGCAGCGGTCCGGATGATTGCAGGGCAGGCGTCCACGCCTCGCGCTACTCGCTCCGGAGCGCCGCCATCGGGTCGATGCGCGTGGCGCGGCGGGCCGGGACCCAGCAGGCCAGGAGCGCGACGGCGGCGAGCAGCAGCGCCACTCCGGCGAAGGTCGCCGGGTCGGCCGCGTCGACCTGGTACAGGCCGCTCGCGATGAGGCGCGTCAGCCCCCACGCGCCGGCGACCCCCAGAGCGAGACCGATCCCGACGAGCCAGACCCCCTGACCGACGACCAGGCGCAGCACGTCGCGCGGGCGGGCGCCGAGGGCCATGCGCAGGCCGATCTCCCCGGTGCGCCGGTCGACCGAATAGGCCATGACACCGTAGAGGCCGAGCGCCGCGAGCAACAGGCCCAGGGCGGCGAGCGTCCCCATCAGGACGGCGCTGAAGCGTTCGGCGATCAGGACGTCGGAGATCGACTCGGGCATCGGCATGACGCCCGCGACCGGCTGGTCGGCGTCGACGGCGTGCACCGCGGCGCGGACGGCGGCTGCGAGGCTCGCCGGGTCGGCGTTCGCGAGCCCGGCCGGATCGCCCGCCGCGGCGCCGCCCGGCCTGCCAGCGGGATCGCCGCCGGCGCGCACGACCAGGTTCAGCGGCAGGCTGACCGGCACGGGGAACGCCTGCTGCGCGTACGGCAGGTACCAGACCGGCCGGACGCCGCGGAAATTGAACCGGTCCTCCTTGATGTCCTTGACGACGCCGACGACGGTCATCCAGGGGCCGCGCTCCCCCGTCCTGATGCGGCGCAGGCGCTTGCCGATCGGGTCCTCCCCCGGCCACGACTGGCGGACCAGCTCCTCGCTGACGACGGCCACGGGCAGGGCGCCGTCGCGGTCGCGCGCGTCGAGCATGCGCCCCTTGAGGAGCGTCAGGCCGATCGTCTCCATGTAGCCCGGAGTGACCAGGCGGTGGGCGGTGACCGGCACGTCGGACGGATTGGCGCGCGGGCGCCCTTCGACCTCGAAGACCGAGTCGAGGGTCACGCCGCGCTGCAGCGGCACGTTGGTCGTCATCCCGGCAGACCCGACTCCGGGGAGCGAGCGGACGCGCTCGAGCACCTGGTCCATGAACTGGACCTGCCGCGCGAGCCCGTCGTATTTCGCGGGGGAAAGCGGCAGCTCCATCGTCAGGACGCCGTCCGGGCGGAACCCGAGCTCGACCCTCTGCAGCCTCTGGAACGACTGCACCACGAGGCCGCCGCCGACCAGCAGGGTCGTGGCGATGGCCATCTCCGCGACGACCAGGGTCCCGAGCGAGCGGCGGCCCGCCGTCCCGGCGCCGGCGCGCTGCTCGCGGCGCTTCAGGACGGCCATCAGGCCGGCCGAGCCGGCCGCCCGCAGTGCCGGGACCAGCCCGAAGATCCCCGCCGCCACGAGCGTGAGGGACAGTGAGAAGAGCAGCACCGGCCCGTCGATCCGGAATTCGTTGAGATACGGGATGAGAACGAAGGCCCGCACCGGGTTGAGCGTCGTCAGGGCAGGCAGGATCCAGAACGCCAGGAGGACGCCGGCGGCGCCGCCGATCATCGCCAGGAGCAGGCTCTCGGTGAGGAGCTGCCTGACCAGCCGCCCGCGCCCCGCCCCCAGCGACAGGCGGACGGCGATCTCCCCCTCGCGCGCCACGCCCCGCGCCAAGAGAAGCCCGGCCACGTTGGCGCAGCAGATGAGAAGCAGGAACCCGACCGCCACGACCAGGACCACCAGCGAGCGGTGCGTTCTCCCGTCCAGGTCGGCGAGCAGCAACTGGCGGATCGGGATGATCCCGAACGACCAGCCGCGCCGGATCTGCGGATGCTCTTGCTCGAGCCGCCGGGCGAGCCCCTTCAGCTCGGCGTCCGCCTGCGCGAGCGCCACCCCCGGCTTCAGGCGCCCCACGAACTCGTTGGCCGTCGCCGCCCGCTGGTCGATCGGCAGCGCGCCGATGCTGACCTGCATCGGCACCCAGACCTCCGCCGAGTATGGCATGTCGAACCCCGGCGGCAGCACGCCCACGATGGAGTGGGTGCGCCCCTCGAGGTTCAGCGACCGCCCGAGCACCGAGCTGTCCCCGCCCAGGCGCCTTTGCCACAGTTCGTGGCCGACCAGCGCCACCGCCGGCCCGCCGGGCCGGTCGTCCTCGTCGGCGAACACGCGCCCCAGCGCCGGCTTCACCCCGACCGTCGCCAGGTACGAGGCGGTCACCGTCGCCCCGCGAAGACGCTCGGGCTCCCCCCAGCCGACCAAGTTGAAGAGGCGCGGCGTCCCCACCCCGCTGTTCGCGAACGAGCGGCTCTCGGTGCGATAGAGGTCGTACTCCAGCAGGGACGTCCCGAACGGGTCGAACCCTTCGCGCAGCGCCATCCCGAACACCAACCGGTCCGGGTCCTCGATCGGCAGCGGCCGGAGCAGGAGCGCGTTCACCGCGCTGAAAATTGCCGTGTTCGCCCCGATCCCGAGCGCCAGCGTGAGCACCGCGACCAGCGCGAACCCCGGCCGCGCGCGCAGCATGCGCCACCCGTAGCGCAGGTCCTGCCAGAAGTTGTCCATCAAGGCCTCCTACCCTGGAAAACGTCCGGGCTGAAGAAACGAACCGGCAGGGGTGAACCGGCGAAACCAGTCAGTATTTCAAGGGGCGTGCCAGTCATTGAGCGCCCTGGATCCCCGGCAATGTCCGGTATGGAGGGGGCCAACGGAAAGCCGGGCGGCCCACCCTGTGCGGTCCCGGGATTGTCCGTCCCGGATGCGGGATGGACGTGCGTCCCCCGCCCGCCCGTCGTCACTCGCCGAAAAACAACGGCTCCAGGTCCTCCTCCGGCACGAACCTGCAGGCCTGCCGGAAGATCGCCCGCAGCGTACCCGCCGCCAGCTCCCGATGCAGCGGTACCGTGAGCGTCTGACGCAGCCCCTCGGGAG
>DASYUH010000036.1 GCA_036001465.1 Candidatus Polarisedimenticolia bacterium | reverse complement strand
CGCGCGCGCCTCGGCCATGTCGCCCACCGCGGACCACGAGTCGGTGCCCGGATCGTAGGCTTCGGCGGCGCTGGTCGCTTCGCCCCCGGCGGCGAGTCCGCCCGTGACGAGCACGCGGCCGTCGCTGAGCGCGACCGCGGCGGCGCGGGCGCGCGCCACTCCCATGGCCGCGGCGGGCGAGAACACTTGCGTCCCGCCGTCGTACAGCTCGGCGGTGGCCGAGGGCCCTTCGGCGTCCTCCCCCCCCGCCACCACCAGCACGCGGCCATCGGCGAGCAGGGCGGCCGTGGCCCCGGTGCGGCTCGAAACCATTCCGCCGGTGGGAGCCCAGGTCCCCGTGGGCACCTGGGGTGCATCCGCTGTGGAGATCAGCCCCTGAAGAAGGACAACCGCGACCAGCCAGGCCGGACGTCGAGAGGCGCGAGGTGTCATGTGTACCCTCCGCACCGTCGAAAATCGACCGCATCCAGGCTCGGTCGGCTACGGCCTGATCTTCTTCCCGTGCTCGTCGAGCTCGGTGTCCAGCACCGGGGTGCCGGCCATCGGCCCCACGCCCTCCCGGCCCGGATGCTCGGGGATGTCCACGATCGCCTCGCCCACGTTGTTGGAGTAATCGGACTCCGGCAACTGGTGGCAGAAGCCTTCCGGATCGACGTGGGGGCAGGGCTCGCCGGCCGCCGCCACGAACGGCGGGTTCACCGTGATACGGATAACGTAGCGGCCCGGGGGCACCGGCGGCTGCTCGTCGCCGCCGTCGAGGACGAAGTACTGTCCGCCCAGGAAGAACCGGTAGGCGTCGGACCATCCGTGGCTGATCCCCTGGTTGCCGGGAATGCCCACGAGGCCGCAGCTCCTGAAGTTTGGGGTCCGGGGCGGTTCGTCGCCCGCCAGCCCGGGCGGGTTGGGGTCGGTGTCCAGCATGCAGAAGCCCTTCTTGGCGGCCTTCCACACCTGACCCGTGGCCGGGTCGATGAGCTCGTAATTGGCGTAGTGGCGGAAGTGGTAGTGGTTGTGGCAGGTGGCGAACTCAAAGAGGCCATCGTTCGCGGCAACGTGTTCGTTGGGGTCGCCGACGAAGGTGTCGGCGTCGCCCACATTGGGGGTCATGACGGTGAAGCGGATGAGCCGGCGCAGGCCGGCGGTGACTTCGCCCTCGATCACGCTGCACGTGTCGGGGGAGAGCTTCTCGTCGCGCACGACCCACTGGCTGGCGAGCCGGTCAGCCCTCACGATGAGGTCGGGCATTCCATCGGCCACGGCCCGGGCCGGAGCGACGGCGAGGGCGGCCGCGGCGGCGAAGAAGAGGACGCTCCGGCCGAATGACCGCGAAGTGACCACTCGAAGGTGACCGGCGGCGGTCAGATCCCCACGGACATCGGCTGAAGGCCAGTTCCGGATCGTCGCTCGGATCATAGATGGACGCCGCCTTTCTTTGGCTTGCAGGCTCCGACGGGGGGCGCCGGGGTGTATGTACAGCCGCCGGTGACCGGGCTGCAGGCGTCGATGGTGCAGATGTTGCCGTCGTCGCAGGCGCCGTTGTCCGGGAGGTTGATGCATGCGCCAGTCGTCGGGTCGCAGCTATCATTGGTGCAGGTTATCCCGTCGTCGCAGCTCTTCTGGGCGTTGACGCACTCGCCCGTCCTCGGGTCGCAGCTATCATCGGTGCAGGCTATCCTGTCGTCGCAGCTCTTCTGAGCGTTGACGCACTCGCCGGTCCTCGGGTCGCAGCTATCATTGGTGCAGGCAATCCCGTCGTCGCAGCTCTTCTGGGCGCTGACGCACTCGCCGGTCGTCGGGTCGCAGCTATCATTGGTGCAGGCGTCCCCGTCGTCGCAGCTCTTCTGCGTGTTGACGCACCCGGTCGTCGGGTCGCAGCTGTCACTGGTGCAGACGTTCGCGTCGTCACAGGTAGCCGCCGTCCCCGGAGTACACTCTTTGCTAACGCAAAAGTCGTTCTCGGTGCACGGGTTACCGTCATCGCACGGGGTACCTCGGTCTGCGGCGTCGTGTCTACACTGCCCGGCGGGGTTGCAGAGGTCATCTGTGCAGGGGTTGTCGTCGTCGGGGCAGTCGTCGTCGGTTTCGCACTCCCGGGGAGGCGGAGCATCCCTGAACGTGGTCTGCGCCTGCGACGCGGCCCCGGTGGCGGTGAGATAGAACTGGACGCCGACGTCATGCTCTTCCGGCGCGAACTCGTTGTTGAAGATGTTGCCCGCCTCGTCCGCGGTCGCGGTGAGCGTCCGGTCGTCGTGGGTCTGGGGGACCTCCCGCAGGAGCAGGTCGACTGTCTCGCCCGGCTGCCAGCCTGAGCCGGTGACGGTGACCGTCTCACCAACGGTGTAGTCGGACTTGTCCGTCCTCACGGTGGCGAAGCCGTGGAGCTCGGCGCTGGAGAGGCCGCTGCCGCCGGCCACCAGGAGCCGACCCTCCAGATTGAGCGGGCTTCCCGCCGCCCCGGCCCGAGCCTCCGACATGTCTCCCGTGGCCCTGAACGCGTCGTTCCAGGGCGCGAACAGCTCCGCGGAGGCGGTGGGTGCGCCGTCGGAGGTCCCGCCCGCGATGAGGACCTGGTTGTTGAAGGGCAGCAGGAAGGCGAGATGGCCCTGGCGGGCGGTGGCCAGCCCCCCGGCGGTGGCCGCGAAGCTGTCGGCGGCGGGGTCGTAGACCTCGGCCGAAGCCAGGTCGCTGGTGCCGTCGCTGCCGCCGGCGACGAGCACCCGTCCGTCCAGGAGCGTGGTGGCGGAGGTTGCGGCGCGGGCGGTCGAGAGCGCCGGGCCCGGCGAAGCCACGCC